>CAZBKX010000663.1:0-8673 GCA_964492535.1 uncultured Rhodoferax sp.
GACCGGCGTGTTCCACCACCAGGGTTTTGACCTCGCCCACCTTCTCGCAGCGCAAGGCCTTGTGGCCGGCAAGCACTTGCACGCCATCGGCCCGCAGGGCGGCGGTGGCCAGGGTGGAGACATCTTGGTCTTCGCGGGCCATGATGCGAGGCCCCATCTCGACCTGGGTCACCTGAGAGCCCAGGCGCTGGAAGGCCTGCGCCAACTCGCAGCCAATCGGGCCGCCGCCCAGCACCACCAGGCGCTTTGGTACAGCCTCCAGCTTGGCAAACTCGTCCCACAGCGTGTCGCTGGTCACATAGCCCACCTCTTCCAGGCCTGGCAGCGGCGGCACAAAGGGGCGAGCGCCGGTGGCAATGATGATGTTGCGGGTGGTCAGCCGCTGCGCGGTGCCGTCGTTCAGGGCAATCTCCACCGTCCAGGGGTTGATGAGCTTGGCGTAGCCCTGCAGCACTTCCACACCCAGCGAGGTGTAACGCTCCACGCTGTCGTGCGGCTCAATGGCGGCAATCACGTTGTGTACTCGCTGCATCACTTTATTAAATGAAAACAGGGTCTGGCCTTCGTTTTCATTGCCTGTAATGCTATTTAAACCGTAGTATTCAGCATGGCGCATCTGGTGCGCCAGCGTGGCGCTCTTGATCAGCGCCTTGCTGGGCACACAGCCATAGTTCAGGCAGTCGCCACCCATTTTGTGCACCTCCACCAGCGTGACCTTGGCTTTGACCGCGGCGGCGATGTAGGCTGACACCAGGCCCCCGGCGCCCGCGCCAATGACAACCAGGTTGCGGTCAAAATGCGCGGGCTTCACGTGTTTCCAGCGGGCATAGACCTGGCGGCTCTGGATCACCTGGGTGACTTTGCGTGCCAGCAGCGGGAACACGCCCAGCAGCACAAAGGAGCCCAGCAGTCCGGGGCTCAGAATGCCCTTGAGCGAGTCGATTTGAGCCAACTGCGTGCCCGCGTTCACGTACACCGCCGTGCCCGCCAGCATGCCCAGCTGGCTCACCGCGTAGAAGGTGAGCGTCTTCATCTTGGTCAGCCCCATCAGCAGGTTGATGACAAAAAACGGCACCAGCGGCACCAGGCGCAGAGTGAACAGGTAGAAGGCGCCTTCTTTTTCGATGCCTTTGTTGAACTCGCCCAAGCGGTTGCCAAAGCGGGCCTCGATGCTGTCACGCAGCACAAAGCGTGCCGCCAAAAAGGCCAGTGTGGCGCCCAGGCTGGACGCAAACGAGACGATGAGCGTGCCCCACAAGACGCCGAAGATCGCGCCGCCCGCCAGCGTCAGGATGACTGCGCCCGGAAAAGACAGCGCCGTGGCCACCACGTAAATCACAAAGTAGACGCCAATGACCTGCCAAGCACGCTCGGCGTACAAGGCCTCAAACGCGGACTGGCTGCTCTTGAGGTAGTCCAGGCTCAGAAATCGGCCTAGGTCCAGCGTGACATAAAGGGCCACGAGCGCGGCGAGCAACAGCAGCAGGCCTATTTTTTTCTTGTTCATGAAAGCGTTGGATCCGGGGTTGATGGCAAGGGTGACTTTAAGGTAGTCAGAAAAAGTCCCCTTTTCTTACAGTGCAGCGCGTGGCGGGCGATGCGAGTCTGCCTGGGGTTGTCGCGCCATTTCGGGGTTCATTGATTATTCGCGTGGTCCCACCACCTGATGAATTGAAAAATATTCTCTTTGGCAAGATTTTCGGGAGAAATGATGAGGAAAACACTGTGGGTCATGGCGCTGCTGGCGCTGGGGGGCTCAGCCCAAGCCGAGTCGGTGGCGACCAAAAAGGAGCTGATCGCCAAAATGATGCGCCTGCAGCAACCCGCTGTGGAGTTGGCGGCCCAGGCCTTGGCCGAGCAGCCCGCCAAGCAAATGCTGCAACAAGCCGGTTTGGCGCTGCAAACTCAGGTGGAGCCGGACAAACGTGAGTTTGTGGCCCAGGAAATTCAGGCCGGTATCAAGCGCTACGTGGACGAGGCCGTGCCCTTGGTGCGTGAGCGCGCGTTGCGGCTCGCGCCGCTGACCATTGGCACCTTGATGCACGAGCGCTTCAACGAGACCGAGCTGCGCCAGCTCATCGCCATCATTGAGTCCCCCGTCAACCGCAAGTACCTGCAGATGGGAGGCGAAATGCACCGGGCGCTCATGAATCGCCTGGTGGATGAAACCAAGGATGCGATCGAGCCCAAGGTGCTGCTGCTGGAGCAGTCGATGATCAAAAGCCTGAGTCTGCACGCCATCGCGGCGCCAGGTGCCAGGGCGCCGTCCACTGAAAAGTGAGTCCAAGTGCCGCCAAGTGCCCGGCTGGGGGTCAGGACGGTGGGGCCTGAATGAGTTCGGGTCGGTGGTTCTGGGTGAATTGCTCGAAAGCGTCGGCGGGCAAGGGGCGGCTGAAGAAGTAGCCCTGCACCTCGTCGCAGCCTCGTGCCCGCAAGAAAGCCAGTTGACCGGCCGTCTCTACCCCTTCTGCGATGGTTTTCAAACCCAGGCTGCTGGCCATGCTGATGATGGCGCCCACGATGGCTTTGTCATCGGGGTCATCGGTGATGTCGCGCACAAAGGTTTGGTCAATTTTGAGCTTGTAGACTTGAAACCGTTTGAGGTAGCTTAACGACGAGTAGCCGGTGCCAAAGTCATCAATCGACATACGCACCCCGCGCTGGTGCAGGTCGTCCATGGTGGCAATGGCGCTCAGGGGGTGGGTCATGGCCACACCCTCGGTCAGCTCCAGCTCCAGCAGCGCCGGATCCAATGCCGCATCCAACAGGATGCTGCTGACCAGCTGGGGCAAGTTGGCGTGGCGAAACTGCACGGCCGACAAATTGACCGCCAAAGTGATGGGCGCCATGCCGCGGGCGATCCAGTCGCCCAATTGCTTCAGCGCGGTGCGCAATACCCATTCCCCGATGGGCAGAATCAGCCCATTGCTCTCGGCCACGGGAATGAACTCCGCAGGCGATACCGATCCCAACTGCGGGTGATACCAGCGCAGCAGGGCTTCAGCGCCCACGATCTGCCCGGTGAGCAGAGAAATTTGGGGCTGAAAATGCAGTTGCAACTGGTTCCGCTCCAGGGCGCGGCGCAACGCGTTGTCCAGTACAAGCGTCCGATCAGACTGCGCTTGTATCTCGCGGGTGAAAAACCGGAAGTTGTTGCGCCCTTCTTCCTTGGCTTTGTACATGGCGGCATCAGCGCTGCGCGACAGCGTGTCCAGGTCGGCGCCATCTTGCGGGTACAGCGCAATGCCGATCGACGGAGTCACGGTGAGTTCGTTTTGTTCGATCTGAAACGGCTTGAGTGTCGTCTGCAGCAGCTTGTCTGCCACATGGGCGGCGCCTGCGGCATCTGTGTCGGGTAACAAGACAATGAATTCATCGCCACCCGAGCGTGCCACCGTGTCTTGCCCGCGCAAGGCAGACTTCAGTCGCACAGCCAACGCGACCAGTACTTCGTCGCCCACCCTATGTCCCAGGGAGTCATTGATGTTCTTGAAGTGGTCCAGGTCCAGAAACATCAAGGCAAGGGACTGTTGGTTGCGCCGGGCGACATTCAGGGCATGCTCGCTGCGATCATCGAGCAAGAGCCGGTTGGGTAGACCCGTGAGTGGGTCAAAATACGCCAGTCGCTGAATCATGGCCTCGGACTTCTGCTGTTCCATGGCCTTCTTTTCAAGCTCCATCACGGTGTGCTTGAGTGCCAGAGTCCGGCTCTCCACCAGCTGCTCCAGGTCAACTCGGGCTTGGAGCAGGGCGCTTTCGGCCTGCTTGCGGGCGCTGATGTCCATCGTGATCCAGATGGCACCTTCGCTTGGGTTGTTGGGGTCAATCGCTCTGGCGCGAACGTCGCAAACAATGGCCGTGCCATCCTTTTGGCACAGTCGCATCTCACCCTCAAACCCCAGGCCAGTTGAAGATGGGACCTGCCAGAGGTTGGCGGCCTCCAGCCAGTCTTGCTCGGTCAGGTGCCATTGGCGCGACGAGCAGCCATGCAATTCGCCAGGCTGGTAACCCAGCAAGGTCTCGAAGGCCTGGTTACATCGGGTGGCCACGCGCTGTCGCAGAAAAACGATGCCCACCATGGCGTTGTCCAGAATCAGGCTTTGCTCAATCAACACCGCTTCAAGCTGCGCCTGCGCAGCTTTTTGCTCAGTGACATCGTCAACTATCCAGATAGAGCCTTCCTCCGTTTTGGCGGGGTTGACGAGTTTGCCGGTCAGGTGGGCCCAAAACTGGGTCTCATCCCGACGCCTCATCTGCACCTCGGACTTGTAGGCTTGGCCCCGAGCCATGGTGGGGTAGGCTGCTCCTCCCAGGGCGCGCGAAGCGGCATCGCTCGGGTACAGCGATGCGGTTGATTGGCCCAGCATCTCTGAGGCTGTCGCGTAGCCGTAGATTTCGGCGTAGCGTTGATTGCAGCGGATGATCTGACGCTGCCGAATGAAGGCGATGCCCACGCCTGCCGTGTCCAGAATCACCTGTTGCTCCCGCAGTGCCTGCCTGAGTTGCGCAAGCGTGCCCAATTGTGCGGAGTCAGACGGTGGATCGGAAGGGTTCAAGGGGTAGACCGGAGAATAGGGATTGTTGACTTCATTTTGATTCAGATCCCCAGTCCCGTTTGCTCAAATCAGGGTTTTTGTCGTGTTTTTAGCTAAATATGGCTCTGGCCGGCACATTTGCTTGGTTTGTTGCTATGTTTGTAATAGCATTTCGGGTGTCTCCGGATGCTGCGTCTGCTGACTCGCTTTGAAACCCGCCCACGCCAGGCCGGCTGCCACACCGCCAAATCGGTCGCCCTTGACCAGGGTGGCCTCGGGAAAGGCCACTTTCAGCGCATCCACCAGCGGTGTCAGAGCCGACGAACCGCCGGTCAGGTACAGCACGTCAATGGGCTGCGGGCCACCGTCGGCGCGCTCAACGCAGTCTTGGGCGCACCGCACGATGGTGTTCACCTGTTGCGCCAGCAGTTCGCGCATGTGCTGTGGGGTGAGCGCAGCGCTCAGGCCGGGCTCGACAGAGTCCAGGTCAATTTCGGCCGGTGCGCGGGCCATGGAGCAACTGATCTTGGCCTCCTCCACGTGCGCCAGAATCTGGTGCCCCTGGCGCTCGCGCAGCACGTCCATCAGCCGCTGGTGCAACTGGCGGTCGGTGTAGGAGCGCCACAGCTCAGTGGCCTGCGCCAGGCTTTTGCGCGAGTAGGCGTGGTGGATCAGGTGCCAGGTGGAGAGGTCGAAGAACACACTGCTGGGCACCTCGCGCCCGCTGGGGCCGGTGTGCCCCAGGCCCAGGTGGGGCATGACGCAGCCCAGGTTCAGCAAGCGGTCAAAGTCGGTGCCCCCGATGTGCGTGCCCGTGGTGGACAGTATGTCGCCCGCCCGACTGGCATTTTTTTGCCGCTCAGGGCCGAGCTGGATCACGGTGAAGTCGGAGGTGCCCCCTCCAATGTCCACCACCAGCGCAGTGGTGTCTCGCTCCACCCGGCGCTCAAAATCAAACGCGGCGGCAATGGGTTCAAGCTCGAAGCTGACCGAATCAAACCCGGCTGCCCGGGCGGCCCGCTCCAGTGTGGCTTGCGCTAGGGCGTCGCAGTCGGCGTGGTCATCGACAAAATGCACAGGGCGCCCCAGCATGGCTGCACTCACCTCAAACCCGAGGTGCCGTTCGGACCGCGCCTTGAGCTCCTTGAAAAAGAGCACCACGATGTCAAAAAACCCAATGAGCTGCCCGTTGACCACGGTCTGTTCGTCCATCAGCTTGCTGCCCAGCAGGCTCTTGATCGCCCGCATCAGGCGCCCGCCCGGGTCTTGCTCCTGCGCCCCCCGCAGGTAGGTTTGCATGGCGTCTGTGCCGTAGGCGATGTGGTCGCCCTCGGAAGGGAAAAATAAGGCCGTGGGCATGGAGGGGCTGTCGGCTTCCAGGGGGATCACGCGCAGGCAGCCCTCGTCGTCCACCAACGCCGCTGCGGAATTGGACGTGCCAAAGTCGATGCCCAGCACCCGGCTGTGTCGTCGCGCAGTCATCGGGTCAGCGAGTGGACTTGTCCTGGCCCAGCACGCGGGCCAAAAAGACGGCGATGTCCGCAATTTCGCGCGGGTGCACGCTGTGTTGCATGGGGTAGGTGTGCCACTGCACTGGGTAGCCCAGGCTGCTGAGCAAGTCGCGCGACGACTCGCCGCGCGCCGGCACCACCACCGGGTCCATGCTGCCATGGGCCATGAAGGTCGGTGTGCTGGCGTTGGCGGGGTTGCGCTCGGCAGCAAAGGTGTCTGCCAGGGGCAGGTAGCCCGACAAGGCCATGATGCCCGCCAGTCGGTGCTTGAAACGCAACCCGGTATGCAAGGCCATGGCGCAGCCCTGCGAGAAACCCGCGAGCACGATGTTCTCGTAGGGAATGCCGCGTGAGGCTTCAAATTCAATCAGGGCCTCGATGGCGCTGGCCGATTGGCGGATGCCGGCGTCGTCCTGGCGACTCACCAGATCGGTGCCGCGGATGTCATACCAGGCCGGCATGACGTAGCCGCCATTGATGGTGACCGGCATGGAAGGGGCATGCGGAAAAACAAACCGGATCGGCGGGCAGGCACTCAGATCCAATTCAGGCACCAGGCCGGCGAAGTCATTGCCATCGGCGCCCAGGCCGTGCAGCCAGATGACTGCGGTTGTGGGTTGCGGAGCACTTTCAATTTCAATACGGGGGAGCAGTTTATTCATGGCCGGGAAGTGTACCCAGTCTGCCCCCGTGTTTCGTCAGAACAGTTCCACGTCGCCGGTGTAGGCTGCCTGCCCTTCGATGTCGCCACTGGTCACCAGCGCGGCAAAGCTGCGGACCTGGTTGCGACCGTGTTCCTTTGCATGGTAGAGCGCTTTGTCCGCGCGTTCTATGGCGCCGCTGGGTGAGTCCCCCGGCATGACTTCGGAAAAACCGATGCTGATGGTGATGTGCTCTACCTGCGGGAACAGATGGTTTCCGGTGACTTCTCTCAGGCGTTCAAGCACGTTGTGGGCGTCGAGTTCACTGTCGCAGCGCATGAGCGCCACGAATTCTTCTCCGCCAAAACGGTAAAGCTGGTCGTGGTGACGAAAGCATGCGCGCATAAGCCGCGCCAGCAGCAACAGGACTTCGTCACCAATGAGATGTCCGAAGCTGTCGTTGACCCGCTTGAAATGGTCAATATCAACCATGGCGAGCCAGTAATTCCCCGCGGTGACACCTGCCCGGCGATCGTTGGCCGATCCATCCTCAAGTCGTTTTTGGTTGACGGTTGCCTTGAGAAACGCGCCGTCAAAGGTTTTGCGATTGAGTAACTCGGTAAGTGCGTCGCGCTCGCCATAGTCCAGCAGACCTTGGTAATTAGTGTACAAGCGCAGGACGCCGCTGGCCACACGGCAGGACTCTTCCGACAGGGGTTGGGATGTGCTGATCTCAAGGACACCCTTGCAGCCGGATAAACCCGAGAACGGAAACGCCGTGGTCCAAGGGGCGCCAGGTGATTGGGTTGGTAGTTGGGAGGCGCAGGCCCGATGTCGCAATGGAAAGGCCGAGGAAGGGGGCAAGTCGTCAATTCCCTCCGCCTGGGTGGGTATGACAAGGCCGGCGTTGATTTTGGCGCTGGTGAGCCAGCGTTCGTTCTCCGCGTCACCAACCATCCGGTAGATAGCAGCGCTTTCGGGCTCCAGTACATCCTGAATCGCTGTGACCAGGGCGACGTCCAACGCGTCCCGGTCCCTGAGGGATGTTAAATCTGCCAGCGTGTTGATCAGTTGGTACATATGTGCAGTGTAGTCGTCGCGATCAATGGCGTCATGCGTGTTAACACGGGTGGCTCTCGCGCCTCAGGCCAGCAGGGCCTGTGCAAACTCCCGGGCATTGAAGGTTTGCAGGTCTTCCAGCTTTTCCCCCACCCCGATGAAATAGACCGGCAGCGGCCGCTCACGGGCAATCGCCACCAGCACGCCCCCTTTGGCTGTGCCGTCCAGTTTGGTGACGATCAGGCCGGTGAGTTGCAGTGCATCGTCAAAGGCCTTGACCTGTGTCAGGGCGTTTTGTCCAGTGTTGCCGTCAATGACCAGCAGCACTTCATGCGGCGCCGTGGCGTCGGCTTTTTGCACCACCCGTTTGATTTTTTTCAGTTCTTCCATCAGGTGCAACTGGGTGGGCAGACGACCTGCGGTGTCCACCAGCACCACGTCTTTGCCGCGGGCCTTGCCGGCACTGACCGCATCAAAGCTGACGGCTGCCGGGTCGCCGCCGGCCTGGCTGATGATCTCCACGGTGGTGCGCTCGGCCCACACACCGAGCTGCTCACGCGCCGCAGCCCGGAAGGTATCGGCCGCAGCCAACAGCACGGTGGTGCCCTCATGGGCCAGATGTTGGGTGAGCTTGCCAATGGAAGTGGTCTTGCCGGCACCGTTCACGCCCGTCACCATGATGACGGTGGGCTTGTGCTGCCCGATTACCAACCCCTTTTCCAGGGGTTTGAGCATCTCGGTCAGGGTGGCAATCAGGATATTTTTCAGGGCGACAGGGTGGGTGACCCCACTGTCGCGGACTTTGCGGCGCAATTCGTCCAGCACAAACTGGGTGGCGGCCACCCCGGTGTCGGCCATCAGCAGCGCGCTTTCGAGGTCCTCGTACAGCGCCTCGTCAATCTGGTTGCCCACAAACACCCGGGAGAT
>CAZBKX010000664.1:0-1787 GCA_964492535.1 uncultured Rhodoferax sp.
CACCGTGTTTCTGGTGGTTCAGTCGCGCAGGGAAACCCGTGCCACCCAAGACGAATATGAGGCCGAAATCGAACCCAAGAGCCAGTGGGATGCCCACTGGACTGCTCAACTGGGGCTGATTGCGGTGGGCCTCGTCTTTCTGGTGCTGGGTTCCAACTGGCTGGTTGAAGCTGCCACCAGTTTTGCCAAAGCCATGGGCGTGAGCGACCTGGTGATCGCGTTGACCATCGTCTCCGCCGGCACATCCATGCCCGGGGTGGCCACCTCCATCATGGCCGCAGTGCGCAAGCAACGCGACATTGCCGTGGGCAACGTCATCGGCAGCAACACCTTCAATATTTTGGGTTGCCTGGGCTTGTCGGGCCTGGTCGCCCCTGACGGCCTGGGCATGGCGCCAGCCCTGATGGCCTTTGACATCTGGGTCATGCTTGCAGTGGCGCTGGCTTGCCTGCCCGTGTTCATGACCGGCCGCGAAATCGCCCGCTGGGAGGGCGCTGTTTTTCTGGGTTACTACGCCGCTTACACCGCCTATCTGATTTTGGCGGCGCAAGCCCATGCCGCATTGGCAACCTTCAGCACCACCATGATGGGTTTTGTTGTGCCGCTCACCGTGGTGACACTGGTGGTGGTTTTGATCAAACCGCGCACAGCTGCTGCGCCACCCTGACCGCTGCTCCGTCCGTCAACACACCCACATCGCACTCTTTTACTCAACCGGCCCACGGCCCAACGCTAGACCATGACCACTTTGATACAACAAAAAGACCTGATCGAGTCCATCGCTGCGGCCCTGCAGTACATCAGCTACTACCACCCGGCGGACTACATCGCCCACCTGGCTCGCGCCTATGAACGCGAGCAAAGCCCGGCCGCCAAAGATGCCATCGCGCAAATTTTGACCAACAGCAAGATGAGCGCCACCGGCCACCGCCCGATTTGCCAGGACACCGGCATCGTCAACGTGTTTTTGAAAGTCGGCATGGACGTGCGCTGGGAAGGCTTCACCGGCTCGCTCGATGACGCCATCAACGAGGGCGTGCGCCAGGGCTACAACCACCCTGACAACACCCTGCGCGCCAGCGTGGTGGCGGACCCCCAGTTTGATCGCAAAAACACCAAGGACAACACCCCGGCTGTCATCTTCACCGAGATCGTGCCCGGCAACACGCTGGAGGTGACCGTGGCCGCCAAAGGGGGGGGCTCCGAGAACAAAAGCAAGATGGTCATGCTCAACCCCGGCGATTCAGTGGTGGACTGGGTGCTCAAAACCGTGCCCACCATGGGTGCGGGCTGGTGCCCGCCCGGCATGCTGGGCATCGGCATTGGCGGCACCGCTGAAAAAGCTGTGCTGATGGCCAAGGAAAGCTTGATGGACGACCTGGACATGTACGAATTGCAGGCCAAGGCAGCCGCTGCCAAGACGGGTGGCGAAGCGCTCACCAAGGTCGAGGCCCTGCGCCTGGAGTTGTTTGAAAAGGTCAACGCGCTGGGCATCGGCGCGCAAGGTCTGGGTGGCCTGACCACGGTGCTGGACGTCAAGATCAAGATGTACCCGACCCATGCCGCCAGCAAACCTGTGGCCATGATCCCCAATTGCGCGGCCACCCGCCATGCCCACTTTGTAATGGATGGCAGCGGCCCGGTCTACCTGACCCCCCCCAGCCTGGACCTGTGGCCGGACGTGCAATGGACACCCGACTACGTCAAGAGCAAAAAGGTGGACCTCAACACCCTCACAAAAGAAGAAGTGGCCAGCTGGAAACCTGGCGACACGCTGCTGCTCAACG
>CAZBKX010000665.1:0-2663 GCA_964492535.1 uncultured Rhodoferax sp.
GCAAGCTGGTGCTGCAGGTGGCCGAGGATTGAGTGCTTTTTGCTACCGTTATTGACTGTTTATACGCATATAACACGCCGACCGAGGCCTGATTTCTTGTAAATCAGGCCATTTCAGGCCTTTCAGGGTCTGTTTTGGCACTCTGCAGGCTCAATCCACCAATGCGGCGTAGACCAAATTGCGAAACAGCATGCGGTAATACTCCCGCTGGTTGGGGGCTTGCAGCATCAGGCAGGCGAACAGGTCTTCGGCCGGGTCCACAAAAAACGTGGTGCCCGCCATGCCACCCCAAAAATACGTGCCCACCGACCCCGGCACGGCCGCCACGCCCCTGTCTTTGCGCACCGCAAACCCCAGACCAAAGCCGTGGCCCGGGGGCAACAAGTCATGCGATGCACCGCTGTGGATGGGAATGCTCCCAAGATGGTCAGCCGTCATGAAGTCAACGGTCCTGGGCCCCAGCAGACGCACACCGTCCAGTTCCCCCTTGTTCAGCATGAACTGCAAGAACCGCGCGTAATCCATGGCCGTGGAGGCCAGACCGCCGCCGCCCGACTCCATCGCAGCGCCCTCCCGCACATCGACCACGCGCATTTGTACCCCGCCCTCGGGGTCGCGTGCAAAGGGTTCGGCAATACGGTGGTGGTGCTCTGGGGGCACGGCAAACCCGGTCTCGGTCATGCCCAGAGGTTTGAAAATGGCCGCGTCCAGGTAGGCGCCCAAGGTCTGGCCGCTCACGGCTTCAATCACGCGCCCCAGCACATCGGTGGCCCGGCCGTATTCCCACACGGTGCCGGGCTCAAACATCAAAGGCAAGGCCGCCAGCTGGTGGCAAAACTCCGCATTGGTTCGCTCACGCGAGCCAATGCGGGCCTGGGCATATTGCCGCTGTACTGGCGCGCTGCCCATGAATTCATAGGTGAGGCCGGCGGTGTGGCGCAGCAAGTCCTGGATGGTGGCCATCTGCTTCACGGCCTGCAATTGCACCGCACCGTCCACCACCACCGCTACTTGCTGGGTCGCAAACTCGGGCAGGTACTTGGCCACCGGGTCGCTGAGCAAGAGCTTGCCTTGCTCCATCAGCATCATGGCCGCGACCGACACAATCGGTTTGGTCATGGAATAGATGCGAAAGATGGCATCCGGACGCATGGGTGTGCCGGTGGCAGGGTCCAGAGCGCCCACGCTCTCAAAGAGCGCCAGCTTGCCGTGGCGGGCAATCAGGGCCACGGCGCCGGGCAAGCGCTGGCGCTCCACCTCGGCCTGCAGCACAGCCATCAAACGGGCGCTGCGCTCGGGGCACAGGCCACTCTCTTGCGGCGTCGCTTTCGGGAGCAACAGACCGGGCATGCGGGATGGAGCGGCGCTCACGCTGAGGCTCCCGCTGCGCCGTAGCGCTGGCGGGCCAGTGCGGCCCCATCGGCCAGGGCCTGGAGTTTTTTCACGGCAATCTCGCGACTCATGGGCGCCATGCCGCAATTGGTGCAGGCAATTAGGCGGTTGCGGGGCACAAACTGCAAGGCTTTGCCAATGGTGTCCGCCACCTGTTCGGGCGTCTCGACCTCGTCGCTGGCCACGTCAATCACGCCCACCATCACGTCCTTGCCTTCCAGCAAGGCCATCAGGTCAGGCGGCACGTGCGAGTGGTAGCACTCCAGGCTCACTTGCTGGATGCTGCTCTTGGCCAGTGCAGGGAATATCTCGGCGTATTGACGCCACTCGCCGCCCAGGGTTTCCTTCCAGTCGGTGTTGGCCTTGATACCGTAGCCATAGCAAATGTGCACGGCGGTGGTGCAGGTCAGGCCCCGCGCGGCAATCTCAAGGGCCTTGACGCCCCAGTCGGCAGCGTCCTGCATGTAGACATTGAAGGCTGGCTCGTCAAACTGGATGATGTCCACGCCGTCGGCCTGCAAGGCCAGCGCCTCCTGGTTGAGCAACTCGGCAAAGGCCATGGCCATGTCGACCTTGCTGCCGTAAAAGCGATCGGCCACCGTGTCCACAATGGTCAGCGGGCCGGGCAAGGTGAACTTGAGCTTCTTTTTGGTGTGCGCCCGGGCCAATTGGGCCTCAAAGGCATGCACCCGGCCCTTGAGCCTGAGCGGGGCAATCACCTGGGGCACCTGCGCGTCGTAGCGGTTGTTGCGGATGCCCATGGTGACCTTGTGCTCGAAGTCAATGCCCTCCACTTGCTCCAGGAAGCCATGCACAAAGTGCTGGCGCGACTGCTCGCCATCGCCCACGATGTCCAGGCCGGCGTCTTCCTGCATCTTGAGCCACAGCAAGGTAGCGTCTGCCTTGGCCTGCAACAATTCATCGCCCTGGGCTTTCCATTGGGGCCAGAGCTTTTGGGTCTCGGAGAGCCAGGCTGGCTTGGGCAAGCTGCCCGCGATGGAGGTTTGAAACATGGGTATCTCCTGAAAATAGTTGGTTTTGTGAGAGTATCCGACGGGTGATTCTCTGTCACATGCGCATGAATATACTCACAGCAGCAGTCTTGCCTTGTGTCCACGCACTTCGAATGTCCTTCATTTCAAAACCCTTTATTGCTAGCGCCTGTCTGGCTGCGAGTGTTGTGCTTGCAGGCTGGCTGAGCAGTTGCGCAACCTCTGAGGCAGGACTGGGGCAGCCGCCGCGCGAAATGAAGGGTTTTTTGTACAGCCCCT
>CAZBKX010000666.1:0-3861 GCA_964492535.1 uncultured Rhodoferax sp.
AGGCGATGATTGATTCGGCCTTCTTTGACCGCTTTCATGCCTACGTGCCGGGTTGGGAAGTCCCCAAGATGCGGCCGGAGTTTTTCACCAATCAGTACGGTTTGATTGTGGATTACCTGGCGGAATACCTGCGTGAGATGCGCAAGCAGAGCTTTGCCGATGCCATCGACAAGTGGTTCAAGCTGGGCAACAACCTAAATCAACGCGACACCATCGCAGTGCGCCGCACCACCTCGGGCTTGTTGAAGCTGGTGTGCCCCAATGGTGAATACACCAAAGACTCGGTGCGCAAGTGCCTGGAATACGCGCTTGAAGTACGCCGTCGCATCAAGGAGCAGCTCAAGAAAATTGGCGGTATGGAGTTTTATGACGTCCATTTCAGCTACATAGACCTCGAAGACGGCGTCGAACGCTTTGTGACCGTACCCGAGCAGTCGGGTGGCGCGCTGGTGCCAGAAGGGCGTCTGAACCCTGGCACGTTGCACACCATCAGCATGGGTAGCAGCGAGATGCCTGGCATCTACCGGCTGGAGATTCAGTCCATTCCCGGTACCGGCAAAGCCAACGTCTCGGGCGTGGCGCCGCGCGAGGCGGTGCGGGTGGCGTTTGACTATTTCAAGGCTAATTCATCCAGGGTGAGTGCATCCATCAAGCCGGGGGAGCGGGATTTTCATACGCATTTGGTGGAGTTGCAAAACAGCGGCTCACCACAGGTGCTGACCTTGGCCAGCTTTATTGCCTTGTGTTCAGCCGCACTCACCAAGCCGGTGCAGTCTCAGTTGGCAGTGATGGGCGACATGAGCTTGGGCGGCACCGTCGTGCAGGTGCGCAACCTGGCGGAGTGCATGCAGGTGGCGTTTGATGCCGGTGCCAAGCGCATCCTGCTGCCAATGTCCAGCGTCGTTGACATTGCGACAGTGCCCGGCGAGTTGTTTGCCAAGTTTCAGACCAGCTTTTATTCGGACCCTGTGGATGCGGTGTTTAAGGCGCTGGGGGTGGAATGAGTTAGATCTCGGACTCAATACAGCCTGTCTTGAAAACCGGCTTGATTCAGATGGCGCAGCCCGAGTCGCCCAAAAGCCCCACGCAGAAGTACCCCATCAAAAAACCACCTAAACCCAGGAGTTCAGTTTGAAATTTATCCACACGGCAGACATTCACCTTGACAGCCCTTTGTCCGGCCTCGCGGCTTACAAGGACGCCCCGGTTGATTTGCTGCGCAATGTCACCCGCGAGGCGTTCACCCGGCTGGTGGATTTGGCCATTGAGGAAGCGGTTGACTTCATGGTGATTGCCGGTGATTTGTATGACGGCAGCTGGAAAGACTACAACACGGGCCACTTTTTCTGCCGGGAGATGGGCCGCCTCAACCTGGCAGACATCCCGGTGTACCTGCTGTTTGGCAACCACGATGCCGACAGCGAGATGACCAAAAAGCTCACGCTGCCTGCCAATGTGCACACGTTTGAGTCTCGCAAAGCCAGCACCTTCCGGATTGACGCCTTGAGGGTGGCGCTCCATGGGCGCAGCTACAAAGAGCCCGCCACGGTGGACAACCTGGCCAGCACCTACCCGGAGCCGCTGGCAGGCTGGCTCAATATCGGCGTGCTGCACACAGCACTCGAAGGCTACGCGGCCCATGCCAACTACGCACCCTGCTCGGTCGCTGAACTCAGTGCCAAAGGCTATGACTACTGGGCGTTGGGTCATGTGCATGAACATGCCGTGATTCAAACCGCGCCGTGGATCGTGTTCCCCGGCAACCTGCAGGGGCGCCACATCCGTGAGACCGGGCCCCGTGGCGCCGTGATGGTCAATGCCGACAACGCGGGCATTCTCGCAGTGGAGCGCGTGCTGGTGGAATCACTGCGCTGGGAAGTGGTGACGGTGGACGCCAGCGAGGCCGGCACCCTGCAAGACGTTATCCGGTTGGTGGGCGGGGCGTTTGAGCGCTTGTTGGCAGCGACGCCCGAGCATTTGTTTTTGTCGGTCCGTGTTTGCATCCAGGGCCGCACCAGAGCGCATGGTGAACTCTTTGGATTGGAGTCGCATCTGCGAGAAGAAATCCTGGGTCAGGCCGCCGGGCAGGGGAGCGATCGCCTGTGGGTGGAGAAGGTCCGCCTTGAAACCCTGCCCCTGATCGATGGGGGCGCGCTGGCCCTGCGCACCGATGCCCTGGCCGACCTGCAGCGCCTCCTGGAGCAGGCCCCAACCGACTCCGATTTCCTCCAATCGCTCATGGACGACTTGCGACCAATGGTGGACAAAGCGCCCCTGGAGTTGATCCGGCGCTTGCCCGAACTGGAGGCGATACGCCAGGGGCGGGCGGGTGAGCTGGTGAAATCCGTGAGCCCGGGCCTGTTGGCTTACCTGGCGCAAGCGAATTAAGGCCCCGATGCGACTCACTCGCCTTGACCTTCTGCGCTTCGGTAAATTCACCGACAAAAGCATCTTCCTGCCGACGTCTCCCCGTGATTTCCACCTGATCGTCGGCCCCAACGAGGCGGGCAAGTCGACCTTGCGCAGCGCCATTCAGGATCTGTTGTTCGGCATCGAAACCCGATCCCGCTATAACTTCCTTCACGCGCACACTGACATGCGTGTGGGTGCCCTCATCCATCAGGGGAGCCTTGAGCTGGACTTTGTGCGTATCAAGGCCAGAGTCAGGACGCTGCAACGGCCAGATGGCACGGCGCTGCCAGAAGAGGCGCTTGTGCCTTTTATGGGCACGGTGGACCGCGTCTTTTTTGATCAGATGTTCGGTTTGAATCATGACCGGCTGGTCAAAGGCGGGCAAGACATCCTGAGCGCCTCCAACAACATGGGGCAAATCCTGTTTCAAGCGGCTGCGGGCATCGGCAGCCTGGGTGCTGTCCGTGACCAATTGGAACAAGAAGCAGACGGTCTTTGGGGCCCACGCAAGTCAGACAAGCGTGCGTACTACCTGGCCGCCAACGCCCTGGAGCAGGCCGAGGCCGCTCTGAAGCATGCCACGGTTCGCACGCGTGACTGGCAGGACGCCTCCGACGCGGTGCAGGCGCTCTCGGCCCAGTTGCAATCCGCGCGCGCCAGATATGACGCCCTGGCGCAGCAACGCTTTCAACTGGAGCGCGTGCGCCGCGTGGCCCCCTTGTTGTCCCGCCTGGCCCTGATTGAGGCGCAGCTGCTGGAGTTGGGACCGGTGGCCTTGTTGCCAGCCCACGCCGCAGAGCAAGTGGCCCTTGCCGAGCATGACATGGCGATGGCCACCCAGTCGCTGACCCTGTTTGAGAGCCACGTGCTGGAGTTGAAGGGCCAGCTGGCGGGCCTCACGCCTGACACTGTCCTCTTGGCGCGCGCGCCGGACATTGAGGCGCTGAGTGCTTTTCGGCAAAAGGTGAGCCAGCACGATGCCGATATCGCCAAGCGGGAGGCCGAAATACGGGTGCAGTGGCTGGAGGTGCAGGAGTCTGCGCGCCAGTTGTCCTGGCCCGCAGAAGATGAAGAGGCCACCGCTCGGCGCTTGCCGGACGTCTTGGTTCGCGTTGGCCTGGAGGACCTGCTGCGCCGCCACGGAGCCTTGCACCAGACCCAGTCCGCTGCGGATGAGGCGCTCACCAGCCGACAAGAAGAAATCAAGGCCGTGCAGGCAGAGATTGCGCTGTTGCCCACCAGCACCCCACCGGTGGCTCTGGTGGATGCGCTGGCTGAGGCGCGCGGTTTGGGCGATGTGCTGGCGCAGATGCAGCGCCTTGAAACACAGATTGCCCGGGGCGAACGTGAACTCAGGGCGGCGCAGCGTGACTTGGGGCCCTGGCCACTGACCAGCGACCAGCTGTGCGCACTGGCCTTGCCCGGGCAAGATGAATGCAGCGTCCTCAT
>CAZBKX010000667.1:0-9344 GCA_964492535.1 uncultured Rhodoferax sp.
TCCATGCGACGGCTGGTGTTTGGCATGGGGAGCCTGCAGGTGGGGCTCACCGCGCTGTTCATTGGGGTGATTGCCTGGCGCTTTGGCAACCGGCTGGAGGCCTCGGTCATCTTGGGGCTGCTGCTGGCGTTTTCGTCCACAGCCATCGTCATGCAGTTGCTCAACCAGCGCCGGGAACTTGGCTCGCCGCTGGGCCAGGCCTCGTTTGCAATTCTGTTGTTTCAGGACCTGGCGGTGATTCCGCTGCTGGTGCTCATCAGCATTTTGGGCGCGGGCGCCGGGGGTGAGAGTTTTGGCGCCATGCTGGGCACTGCTGCCCTGAAGGGCGTGCTCACGGTAGCGGTGATTTACCTGCTGGGTCGGCGTTTGGTGCGACCCCTGTTTCACCAAATTGCGGCCAATCGCCAGCCCGACACGTTCATGGCGCTCACGCTCCTGGCGACGATGGGCGTGGCGGCTTTGACCTGGGCCGCGGGGCTGTCGATGGCGTTGGGTGCGCTGCTGGCGGGGTTGATCATTGCCGAGACCGAGTTTCGCCACCAGGTGGAGGTCACAATGGAGCCGTTTCGGGGCTTGTTGATGGGCCTGTTTTTTCTGTCGGTGGGCATGGGCATCGACACGCAGGAGTTGCTGGCCGCACCCCTTTGGCTACCGCTCTCGGTCATGGGTCTGTTCGCGCTCAAGGGGGCGGTGATTTTTGGTTTGCTGCGCGTGTTTGGTCTGTCTTGGGGGCGTGCGTTGGAGGGTGGCCTGCTGCTCAGCCAGGGCGGCGAGTTTGCCTTCATCGTCATCGGACTGGCGCTGTCCTTCAACTTGCTGCCGCGCGATGTGGGCCAGTTCATGTTGCTCGTGGTGGGCTTGTCGATGTTGGCCGCGCCGCTGGTGGCGCACCTTGGCCAGCGCCTGGGAGATTGGCTGGAGCGCCGCACAGCAGTGCAACAGTCCCTGGTTGAAATCGAGTTTGGCGACCTGCGAGGCCACGTCATCATGGCGGGCTATGGGCGAGTGGGGCAGATGGTGGGGCAATTGCTGCACAGCCAGGGCGTGCGCTTTGTGGCTGTTGAGAACAACGCCAGTTTGCTGGCCCAACACCGCAGCCAGGGTACGCCTGTGGTTTTTGGCGACGCCAGCAGGCCTGAGTTGCTGGGCAAGTTGCACCTGGAGAGTGCGCGCGCCGTGGTGCTGACCATGGACGACACCGCCGCAGCCCTGCATGCCGTGCACGGCGTGCGCCGCATGATGCCCCATGTGCAGATCATTGCCCGGGCACGCGATGAGCAGCACGCGCTCACCTTGCTGGAAGCCGGCGCCTCACTGGTGGTCCCTGAAACGCTGGAGTCCAGCCTCAAACTGGCGGGCTTGGTGCTGCACGCGCTGGATGTTCCTACCGATGTGAGCGACCGCCTATTGGCCAAGGAGCGTGAGCGCTGCATGACCGCCCTGCGTGAAGGCTGATTTGATACGTGACTTGAAGGTGTTTGGGCACCGGGTCGTGGACCAGGGCAGCGTGGTGGTTTTTGCCACGGTCTATGTAGGCATGTTTCTCGGCGGCCTGCCCCGGCTCAAGCTGGACCGCTTGTGCGTGGTGTGGGGCTGCCCCGGTTCACTCCACCACGCCTCGCCAAACTGCCCTTGCAGCCAGGTCACGAAGCCGCTGACCTTGGCGGTCACCAGGCGCGGCGAGGTATAGACCGCGTGGATTTCCTGCGATGGCAAGGCCCAGTCGGTCAAGACTGGAACGACCACACCGCTCTTGATGGACTCCTGGGCCACATACCACGGCAGGGCAGCAACACCCATGCCGTCGCGGGCAGCAGCCAGCAGTGCTGACAGGCTGTTGGAGCGCAGGGGGCCCTTCACGGCTTGAGGCAGCGCAAGGCCGCTGGCGCCCGAGAAATGCCAGCGCGCATCACCCTGAACCGTGCTGTAAATCAGCGCGTCGTGCGAACCCAGGTCAGGCGGCACGAGCGGCATCCCGCGCTGCCTCAGGTAGGCGGGGGAGGCCACCACCACCCACGGGTTGACCCCGAGAAACCGGGCGCCCAGCGTGGAGTCTTCCAGTCGGCCCATGCGAATGGCGACATCAATGCCTTGCTCCACCAGATTCACATAGCGGTCTTCAAAATTCAACTCAACCTGCAGCTTGGGGTGTTCGCGCATGAAACGCATCACCAGCGGTACCAGCACGCGCCGGCCAAACGCCACTGAGGTGCTCAGGCGCAACACACCTTGCACCTGCCCTTGCAGCAGGCCGGCCACAGTCTCGGCCTCGTCCACGTGGTGGGCAATGAGCTTGCATTTCTCGTAATACAAGGCACCAATTTCGGTGGGGGTGACGCCATGGGTTGAGCGGTGCAGCAGGCGTGAGCCCAGCCCTTTTTCAAGCTGGGCTACGAGCTTGGTGGCCGAGGGCTGGCCTATCTGCAAATCAGCGGCGGCCTTGCTGAACGAGCCCAGGTCCACCACGCGAATGAAGAGCCGAATGGCTTGAATGCGATCCATGGCCCGCAGTACACCACGCGATGCAAATTTGAGCAATATTCTTTTTTGGAATAAGGGTAATGCACCGCATGGGACTTCCACCGCCGGGTCTTCGCCGCGACCATTACCCCATCGCTCAATAACCCCAACAGGAGATTTCAATGGCAAAGATGAAGGCCGCCATGGCCGCCGTGCTGGTACTGGAAAAAGAAGGCATCTCGCAGGCCTTCGGTGTGCCCGGCGCGGCCATCAACCCCTTGTATTCCGCGCTGCGTGAGCACCAGGGGATATCGCACATTCTGGCTCGCCACGTGGAAGGCGCGTCTCACATGGCCGAGGGCTTCACCCGTGCAGCGCCCGGCAACATTGGTGTGTGCATTGGCACCAGCGGCCCCGCGGGCACCGACATGATCACCGGCTTGTATTCGGCTATTGCCGACAGTATCCCGATTCTGTGCATCACCGGCCAGGCACCCCGGGCCCGTATGTACAAGGAAGACTTTCAGGCGGTGGACATCGAGTCCATCTCCAAGCCGGTCACCAAATGGAGCGTGACCGTGCGCGAGCCCGCGCTGGTGCCCCGCGCCTTCCAGCAGGCTTTTCACCTGATGCGCTCCGGCCGTCCCGGCCCGGTGCTGATTGACCTGCCGTTTGATGTGCAGATGGGAGAGATCGAGTTTGACATCGACACCTACGAGCCGCTGCCCGTGTACAAGCCAGCGGCCACCCGCAAGCAGATCGAGAAAGCACTCGACATGCTGATGGCGTCGAGCAAGCCCCTGATCGTGGCCGGTGGCGGCATCATCAACGCCAACGCCAGTGACCTGCTGGTGGAGTTTGCCGAGCTGACCGGCGTGCCTGTGATCCCGACCCTGATGGGCTGGGGCACCATTCCCGATGACCACCCCCTGATGGCCGGCATGGTGGGCCTGCAAACCAGCCACCGCTATGGCAACGCCACCATGTTGGCCAGCGACTTTGTGATCGGCATTGGCAACCGCTGGGCCAACCGCCACACCGGCAGCCCCGAGGTGTACTGCAAGGGCCGCACCTTTGTGCATGTGGACATCGAGCCCACGCAAATTGGCAGGGTGTTCAATCCTGAGTTGGGCATTGTGAGTGACGCCAGGATTGCGCTGGAGCTGTTTGTGCAGGTGGCCCGCGAACGCAAGGCCGCCCAGCAGCTCAAGGATTTCAGCGACTGGGTCAGTCGCTGCACTGAGCGCAAGACGCTGATGCACCGCAAGACGCACTTCACCGAGACACCCATCAAGCCGCTGCGCGTGTACGAGGAGATGAACCAGGCCTTTCCGCGGGACACCATTTACGTATCGACCATCGGTTTGAGCCAGATTGCCGGCGCCCAGTTCTTGCATGTATATGGCCCGCGGCAGTGGATCAACTGCGGCCAGGCCGGCCCGCTGGGCTGGACCATTCCTGCCGCCTTGGGTGTGGTGGCCGCCAACCCGACCCGCACGGTGGTGGGTTTGTCGGGCGACTATGACTTTCAGTTTCTGATTGAAGAGCTGGCAGTAGGCGCCCAGTTCAGGCTGCCCTATGTGCATGTGCTGGTCAACAACAGCTATTTGGGTCTGATTCGCCAGAGCCAGCGCGGGTTTGAAATGGACTACTGCGTGCAGTTGGCCTTTGAGAACCAGAACGTGGAAGACCCGGAACTCAAAAGATATGGCGTGGACCACCAGGCGGTGGTGCAGGGCTTGGGCTGCAAGTCATTGCGTGTGACCGATCCGTCCAAAATTCAGGACGCCCTGATGCAGGCCCAGGCCATGGCCCGTGAGTTCAGCGTGCCGGTGGTGGTGGAGGTGATTCTGGAGAAGGTCACCAACATCGCCATGGGCACCGAGATCGACAAGATCAATGATTTTGAAGACCTGGATTGCCGCAACCCCGAAGGCCGGGAAGTCCTGGAGCTCGCCGGTTTGCTTGAATAAGTCAACGCGAACTAAAACCAACAACAGGATCTGAGGACACAAGACATGCCTAAATTTGCCGCCAATCTGACCATGCTTTTTAATGAGTTGCCTTTTCTGGATCGCTTTGAAGCGGCCGCGAAAGCTGACTTCAAAGCCGTGGAATTTTTGTTTCCGTATGCCTGGCCCGCCCAGGAGATCAAGCAGCGCCTGGACGCCCATGGCCTGACCCTCGTGCTGCACAACTTGCCTGCCGGCAATTGGGAGGCGGGCGAGCGGGGCATCGCCTGCCATCCCGACCGGGTGGAGGAGTTTCGCGCCGGCGTGGCTACCGCCATCAGCTATGCCAAAGCGCTGGGCGTGGGCCAGCTCAATTGCCTGGCGGGTAAAGCGCCGGCGGGCGTGAGCGAGACGGTGCTGCGCGAGACTTTAGTGGCTAACTTACGTCTTGCGGCCGCTGAACTCAAGCAAGCAGGTTTGCGCTTGTTGATCGAGCCGATCAACACCTTTGACATTCCCGGCTTCTACCTGACGGGCACGGCGCAAGCAGTGGCCCTGCTGGATGAGGTGGGCGCCGACAACGCCTTTGTGCAGTACGACATTTACCACGCCCAACGCATGGAAGGCGAGTTGGCCGCCACGATGCAAAAGCAATTGGGGCGCATCGGGCATATCCAGTTGGCAGACAACCCCGGTCGCAACGAGCCGGGTACGGGAGAAATCAACTACCCGTTCCTGTTTGCCCACCTGGATCGGATCGGCTATGACGGCTGGATTGGTTGTGAGTACAAGCCCGCAACCACTACACAGGCAGGCCTGGGCTGGCGCCAGGCGCTGGTCAATGTCGCCTGAAACTACACGCCTTTGCATGCAAATTACTCACCATTAAAAGACAAGGAACTAAAAAATGACAAACCAAGCTCTCAATATTGGTTTTATCGGTCTTGGCATCATGGGCACGCCCATGGCCGAGCACCTCATGAAGGCAGGCCACCAGCTGTTTGTTTTCACGCGCGGAAAAATGCCCGAGTCGATAGCCAGCAGCAACGCCACCCAGTGCGCCAGCTCACGGGCTGTGGCCCAGCAGGCCGACATCATCTTCACCATGGTGCCTGACACCCCGGATGTGGAGGTCGTGTTGTTCGGCGAGGCCGGTGTAGCCGCCGGCCTGACCGCGGGCAAGATCGTGGTGGACATGAGCTCCATCTCGCCGATTGCCACCAAGGCCTTTGCCAAGAAAATCAATGCGTTGGGCTGCGAGTATCTGGATGCACCCGTCTCGGGTGGCGAAGTGGGCGCAAAGAACGCCACACTGTCGATCATGGTGGGCGGCGAGGAGAGCGTATTCGCCCAAATCAAGCCCTTGTTTGAACTGATGGGCAAGAACATCACGCTGGTGGGGGGAAATGGCGACGGCCAAACCGCCAAGGTGGCCAACCAGATCATTGTGGCCCTCAATATTGAGGCTGTGGCTGAGGCCCTGTTGTTTGCCGCTCGCGCCGGGGCTGACCCGGCCCGCGTTCGCCAGGCTTTAATGGGTGGCTTTGCCTCCAGCAAGATTCTGGAAGTGCACGGCGAGCGCATGGTCAACCGCACCTTCAATCCGGGCTTTCGCATTGAGTTGCATCAGAAAGACCTGAACCTGGCGCTCTCCACAGCTCGGGTGCTGGGGGTGTCGTTGCCCAACACGGCGACGGCGCAAGAATTGTTCAATTCTTGCGTGGCCCACGGCGGCAAGGCTTGGGACCACTCGGCGATGGTGCGGGCATTGGAGAATATGGCTAATTTCCAGATCGGCCAAAAGGCCGAGTGACCTTAACCCACCGAGATCGCCATGCAAGCCAACCCATCCACTCACCCACTCGATCAAGGCGCTGTTCAGGCGCTGTTGCGAGGCATGTTCGATGCCGCCATCGCCAGCGCTCAGCCTGCGCTGTGCCTGCCACCGCACTTGCCCTCTGTCGAGTCGGTAGGGGCTGGGCGCTTGATCGTGATCGGGGCGGGAAAAGCGTCTGCGGCCATGGCCCGCGCGGTGGAAGACCATTGGACCGGGCCGCTGTCGGGTCTGGTGGTCACTCGCTATGGCTATGGTGTGCCGTGTGAACGCATCGAGATCGTGGAGGCCTCTCATCCGGTGCCCGATGCAGCGGGATTGAGAGCCGCCCAGCGCATGCTGGAGGTGGTGCAGGGCCTGAAACCTGAAGACCTGGTGTTGTGCCTCATCTCGGGTGGCGGTTCCTCGCTGCTGCCATTGCCCTTGCCGGGCTTGACGCTGGAAGACAAGCAAACTGTGAGCCGCGCGCTGTTGGCGTCGGGTGCAAGCATTCGGGAAATGAATTGCGTGCGGCGCCACCTCTCGGCCATCAAGGGTGGGCGGCTGGCTGCGGCTTGCCATCCGGCCAGGGTGCTGACGCTGACCATTTCGGATGTGCCGGGCGACGACCCCATCGACATTGCCTCAGGCCCTACGGTGGTCGACCCGACCACCTGCCAGGATGCGCTGGACATCATTCGCCGCTACAACATTGCGTTGCCAGCCGCTGTGTTGGCCGTGCTTCAAAGCGGGGAAGGCGAGTCCGTCAAACCCGGCGACCCCCGGCTGGCCGGGGCCGAGTTGCGCATGATCGCCACCCCGCAAATGGCGCTGGAAGCCGCTGCCAAAGTCGGCCGCGAGGCGGGCATTGCCGTGCACATTCTGGGTGATGCCCTGGAGGGCGAGGCCAGGGACGTGGGCAAGGTGCTGGCGGGCATGGCCCTGCAGGTGGCCGTGCGCAACCAGCCGTTCACGGCGCCGTGTGTGTTGCTCTCGGGCGGTGAAACCACCGTCACGGTGCGCGGGCAGGGGCGCGGCGGGCGCAATGTGGAGTGTTTGCTCTCCATGGCCATTGCCCTGGGCGGTCAGCCCGGTGTGCATGCGCTCGCAGGCGACACCGATGGCGTGGACGGACAAGAAGAGATTGCAGGGGCGCTGATTGCCCCGGACACCCTGGCCCGGGCTTGGTCTCTGGGCCTGCCGCCCAAAGACAGGCTGGCCAATAACGACGGTCATGGTTTCTTCGAGGCGCTGGGCGACTCGGTAGTGACCGGGCCCACCCTCACCAATGTGAACGACTTTCGCGCCATTTACATAGCGGCGCCTACCGAGACTTGAATCATGCGCAGAACCCGTAACGCCAAAATTGTGGCCACCCTTGGCCCCGCCAGCTCTGCCAAAGAGACTGTGCGCCAGCTATTCCTGGCCGGTGTGGATGTCTTTCGGCTGAACTTCAGCCACGGCAGCCCCGCCGATCACCGCGCCCGTTTCAATATGTTGCGCGAGTTGGAGCTGGAGACTGGCCGCCCCATTGCCATCCTGGCCGACCTGCAAGGCCCCAAGCTGCGCGTGGGCACTTTTGCCGAAGGACCGGTGATGCTGGTTGAAGGTGAGGCTTTTCGTCTGGACCTGGACCCCACTCCCGGCAGTGCCCAACGGGCCGGCATGCCCCACCCCGAGATATTTGCTGCGCTGGTACCCGGCGCCGAGCTGCTGCTCGATGACGGCCGCCTGCGGCTGGTGGTGGAGCAATGCGGCCCCGACTTTGCCGACACCCGCGTGGTGGTGGGCGGCAAGTTGTCCGAGCGCAAGGGCGTCAATGTGCCGGGCGTGGTGCTGCCCCTCACAGCGCTCACGCCGAAAGACCGGCGCGACCTGGACCTGGCGCTGGAGATGGGTGCCGACTGGATTGCCCTGAGTTTTGTGCAGCGGCCTGAGGACGTGCAAGAGGCACGCGACATCATCGGTACCCGCGCGGCGATTGTGTCCAAGCTGGAAAAGCCTTCGGCCATTGACCAGCTCGACGCCATCGTGGCATTGTCCGACGCCGTGATGGTGGCGCGTGGCGACCTCGGCGTGGAGCTGCCCGCCGAGCGCGTGCCCGCCATCCAGAAGCGCATTGTTCGCACCTGCCGCCGCTTGGGCAAGCCCGTGATTGTGGCCACGCAGATGCTGGAGTCCATGGTGGACAGCCCGGTGCCGACACGTGCCGAAGCATCCGACGTGGCTACTGCCATTTATGACGGTGCGGACGCAGTGATGCTGTCGGCAGAGTCCGCTTCGGGCAAGTTCCCTGTCGAGGCGGTGACCATCATGAACCGCATCATTGAACAAGTGGAGTCCGACCCGCAGTACCGCCAGTTGATCGATGCCTCGCACACCGCGGCCCGCCCGGGCGCCGATGCGGCTGAAGCCGTGTGTTGTGCAGCACGCCGCACGGTGGGCTTGTTGCAGGCGGCAGCCATTGTCTGTTACACCAGCTCGGGCCATACCAGCTTGCGCGCCGCGCGGGAGCGGCCCGAGGCGCCGGTGCTGAGCCTCACACCCAACCTGGAGACGGCTCGGCGGCTATCGCTGGCTTGGGGGATTCACTCGGTGCACATTGAAGACGTGGCCGATGTCCGCCAGATGACGGTTATTGCCTGCGAGATCGCGCGTCGAGAAGGTTTTGCCAAAGAGGGTGAGACGATTGTGGCCATTGCCGGCATGCCCTTTGGCACGCCAGGCACCACCAACCTGATGCGGATTGCGACGGTCTGAGTTCAGACGGTCTGTTGTCACAATCTTGTCATTTTCTGCTGCAATACTTCAACGAGTATTGAATCATTAAAGAGCGAGGTCGACATGAAAGTGGGTATCAACGGCATGGGTCGCATTGGCCGTTTGGCGCTGCGGGCCGCCATGGGTGCAGCGGAGCGGCAGTCAGACGATCCACGCTCGGGCAACCGTTTGGAGGTCGTGCACCTGAATGAGCTCAAAGGCGGCATCGCGGCGACTGCGCACCTGCTGGCCTTTGACACCGTGCAGGGCAAGTGGCGGGAAAGCATTCGCGTCGAAGGCGAAGACACCATCTTCATTGGTGACAAAAGGCTGTCGTTCAGCACCCACGCCACGCCCGC
>CAZBKX010000668.1:0-3473 GCA_964492535.1 uncultured Rhodoferax sp.
CCGTGCGGGCTGGGATCCGGCATATATGGAGACCGTTTTGAAAACTGGCGTGCTATTCATTTAGGTGCGATTGCCCTGGGTGATGGAGGGAGTGCGGGAATAAAATTACCACATGGGTTTTTGTAAATATGTGCTGGCCACTGCGGCTGTGGGCGTGGCGGGGCACGCGGCGGCCGCTGCTGCATGTGATGATTTCTATGCGCGGCTGCCCAACGTCAAGATGGCGCTGTGTGTAGATGCCAAACTCCAGGCCACTGCGGCCCGCAGCATCAGGGGCCGCACCATTTACACCACAGACATTCGTCCCGCAGATGCCCGCATGCGCGTGCTGGTGGTGGGCGGCATCCATGGCGATGAGCTGTCTTCTGCGTCGGTGGCGCTGCACTGGATCGCCTTGGCGCGGGGCGCACCTTCTCAGACGCACTGGCGCTTTATTCCCGCACTCAACCCGGACGGCTTGTTCAGCCGGCCCGCGAGCAGAGTGAACGCCAACGGCGTGGACCTCAACCGCAATTTTCCCACGCCCGGCTGGGAAAAAGAGTCCGTGGTGTACTGGCAGCAGCGCACCCAAAAAGACCCGCGCCGCTGGCCAGGCAAGACGGCCCTGAGCGAGCCTGAGTCGCAATACCTGGTCGAAGCCATGGACCGCTTCAAGCCGCACCTGATTGTGAGTATTCATGCGCCCTACGGCGTGCTGGACTTTGATGGCCCAATGATGCCCCCCACCCGCCTGGGGCGCCTGTACCTGGACCAGGTGGGCGTGTTTCCGGGGTCGCTGGGCAACTATGGCGGTGTCCACAAGCGCATGCCCGTAGTCACCATCGAGTTGCCCAATGCCCTCAAGACACCACCGGATGCGGAAATCAAGCGCATGTGGCTGGACTTGCGGCGCTGGATGGACGACACCATCAAGCCCGGCCTCACCGCGCAGGGCGAGGCTGACACACCGGGCTAGGTCGCTGGCAACAAGCCAGGCCGGCGTGCCGTGCTTGTGAAATATCAAGCCCCCGAAATGGCGCGGCCCTACAGTGGGTTGGCGTCCCCTGAGGACGTGAATAACCTACTTTCATGGATGGCCCGATCATGCTTGACGCCCTCAAAACCACCGGTAAAAACATTGGCCACCAAATCAGCCGTGCGTGGGAGAACCTCTCCGAGGGCTGGCGCGAGTTGCTCAGCCGCAGCAGCAACGCGCTGACTCACTTTGGCCAACACAAGGACGAGATCAAGGTGCACGGCAAAGACGGGGCCGCCAGCGCCGGCAGCCCAGCCAACACGGGCAGCGAGTTGGCGGGCTTTCCGCGCTGGAGCCTGCTGGCCGGCGAGGTGGAAGAAACCGCCAAAGAGATCGTGGTGCGGGTGGAGTTGCCGGGCATGGACAAGGCAGACTGCAGCATCACCATCGAGGGCAACCTGCTGCGCCTGAGCGGCGAAAAGCGTGCCCTGCGCGAAACCCACAACAGCACCTACCACGTGATGGAGCGCGCCTATGGCGCCTTTGAGCGCACCATTCCCCTGCCACGCAATGTCGCTATTGATCAGGCCCGTGCCAGTTTCAAGAACGGCGTGCTGACTGTCCACCTGCCCAAGCAAGGGGCCTCCGAGCCGCGTTCGCTCCAGTTGTCTTGATCCATCGGCATGGTTTGGCCAGCACCACCCACACACCTCGCCGCTGGCCGGGACCCCGCAGCAGCGGCACCACCGCTGCGAACCCGGGCAATTTCAGTTTGAAACCACCCAGGAACTTGTGGGCCTGATGCCGTCCCATGGCATTTGGGCCGGGGCAACGCCTCTCGTAAATTCGTCAGATCACCGAAGAGTGAAAAAAACCACACTTTGTCATTCAAAAAATGCGAATCTAAACTTCAATCTCATTGAACCTATTTGCATTGACCGGCTCCTAAACTTCTCCGCACAGCTGAGCTCCAGCCGTGCGGCCCTGTTTTAGAAAGCCTTTGTGTGACTGCAACCTCATCTTCTTTGAAAAGCATCCCGGTCGTGCGTTACACCCCGGTGGCCATCGTTTTGCACTGGGTGCTGGGGCTGTCGATCCTTGGAATGTTCGGTGTCGGGGTGTACATGACCGATCTGCCGTTTTCGCCCTGGCGCCTCAAGCTGTACAACTGGCACAAGTGGGCCGGCGTCACGATTCTGGCGCTATCGGTGTTGCGCTTGCTGTGGCGCCTGACGCACCGCCCGCCGGCGCTGCCCCAGGTTGTGGCCCTGGGAATGCCCGCCTGGCAAACCCGTGCTCACCACGCCACGCACCACGTCATGTATGTGCTGTTTTTTATCGTGCCGCTGATCGGTTGGGCCTATAGCTCGGCAGCAGGCTTTCCCATTGTGTGGTTTGGGCAAATCCCCCTGCCCGACCTCCTGCCGGTGAATAAGGAGTTTGCCGCACTGATCAAGCCCCTGCATGAGATCTCGGCTCTTGCGCTGGTAGGCCTTGCCGGCCTGCACATTGCTGCTGCGCTCAAGCACCAGTTGATTGACCGCGACGGCCTGCTGCAACGCATGCTGCCCGGACGCAGCTGAGTTGTTCTCCACCGCTCCCCCCATTTTTGACGTC
The DNA here is from genome assembly GCA_964492535.1 of uncultured Rhodoferax sp. Classification (GTDB taxonomy): domain Bacteria; phylum Pseudomonadota; class Gammaproteobacteria; order Burkholderiales; family Burkholderiaceae_C; genus Rhodoferax. Next base: position 2,573 of record CAZBKX010000668.1, read on the forward strand.
ACACCGGACCACCCCATGAAACTCTCTTGTCTCCTCTTGCCCCTGGCCCTGTTTGCCGCCTTGCCCGCAGCCGCCCAGCAAACACTCCTTCCTGCGCAAAGCTCGCTGGGCTTCACCTTCAAGCAAATGGGCGTGTCGGTCGATGGCAAGTTCAGCAAATTCACGGCCCAGGTGAGCTTTGACGCTGCCAAGCTGGCCACCAGCAAAGTCGCGTTCACGGTAGACATTGCCAGCGCCACGCTGGGTTTGCCCGAGATCGATACCGAGTTGCCCAAGGCGCCCTGGTTCAACACCGCCAAGTTTCCGCAAGCCACGTTTGCCTCCAGCGCCTTCAAGTCGCTGGGCGGTGGCAAGTACGAGGTGGCTGGCAAGGTCAGCATCAAGGGCGTGTCACAAGACGTGGTGGTGCCCGTCACCATGACCCAGGCAGGCGCCGTGACCACCGCCACCGGCGTGTTGCCCATCAAACGCCTGGCCTTCAAAATTGGTGAAGGCGACTGGGCCGACACCAGCATGGTGGCCGACGACGTGCAAGTCAAATTCAAGCTCGCGCTCAACGGCGTGGGCAAGCTCTGAGCCAGCCTGGCTGTTCCAAGCCCTTGATTGCCGACACTCTCTTCACCATTTTTTTCTCCGTCAGCAAGCTTTTTTAATTTTTCCTTCAGATAAATCACCATGAACAAACTCCTCAAACTCTCCGCTGCCATCGCTCTCATTGCCGGTGCCGCTACCTCCGCCATGGCAGCCCCCGAGACCTACAACGTGGACAGCAGCCACACGTTCCCCAGCTTCTCCTACAACCACTTTGGTTTGTCGACCCAGTTGAGCAAGTTCAACAAAACCACCGGCACCCTGGTGCTCGATGCCGCGGCCAAGACCGGTTCGGTGGATGTGGTCATCG
>CAZBKX010000669.1:0-4426 GCA_964492535.1 uncultured Rhodoferax sp.
TATCGCCCACGTTGTCGGCAATCACGGCCGGGTTGCGCGGGTCGTCCTCGGGAATGCCGGCCTCGACTTTGCCCACCAGATCCGCACCCACGTCAGCGCCCTTGGTAAAAATACCGCCGCCCAGGCGAGCGAAGATCGAAATCAGTGAGGAGCCAAAGGCAAAGCCGATCAACGGGTTAAGCAGCTTGGCCAAGTTCATGTCGGGCGTGAGGTTGCCATTGCCCACCAAAAACCAGTAAAAACCGGTGACCCCCAGCAGGCCCAGGCCCACCACCAGCATGCCGGTGATCGCCCCCCCCCGAAAGGCCACGTCCAGTGCCGGGCCAATGCCTTTGGTGGCCGCCTGAGCCGTGCGCACGTTGGCGCGAACCGAGACGTTCATGCCAATGAAGCCACAAGCCCCAGACAGCACCGCTCCAATCACAAAACCCACGGCACTGAGGGAGTCCAGAAACACGGCGATCAAAATAGTCAACAGCGCCCCCACAACCGCAATGGTCTTGTATTGGCGTGCCAGATAGGCGGAGGCCCCGGTTTGAATGGCGGCCGCAATCTCCTGCATGCGCGCATTGCCGGCGTCCTGGGAAAGAATCCAACTTCGGGCCCACACACCATAGCCCACGGCGATGAGGCCGCACACGAGCGACAAAATAAGCGCTGAATTGCCTGTCATAAAAAAATCTCCTGTTGTTTCGCTGAGTAGGGGTGCAACGCAAGCGGCACCACCGCTGCGTTGCTTCCTTGCAAAACATCAATTCAGGACTGATGCAGACAATTGGCCAACGATTCACTTTACCGCCAAAAAAAGTCATTTATCAACTCAGCAAGTGGCGAGTAAGTAAAATCAGGGTTAATCCTTAGCTCTTAATGATTTAACTCAATCCAAAGACCCACCATGTCACTTGATAACGTTACCCCTGGCAAAAACTGCCCTGATTCATTCAATGTCATCATTGAAATTCCGATGAATGCCGACCCAGTCAAGTACGAGGTGGACAAAGAAACCAGTGCCATTTTTGTGGATCGCTTCATGAGCACCGCCATGCACTACCCCACCAACTACGGCTATGTGCCCAAGACCATCTCGGGCGACGGCGACCCGGTGGACGTGCTGGTGATCACCCCCGTGCCGCTGATTCCCGGTGTGGTGGTGACCTGCCGCGCCATCGGCATCCTGAAGATGACCGACGAGGCCGGTGAAGACGGCAAGGTGCTGGCCGTGCCGATCGACAAAATCCTGTCGCTCTACACCCGCTGGGAGAAGCCTGAAGATCTGAGCCCGGTTCGCCTGAAAACCATTGCCCACTTCTTCGAGCATTACAAAGATCTGGAAGACGGCAAGTGGGTCAAGGTGCAGGGTTGGGAAGGCCCGGAGTCCGCCAAAAAAGAAATCATGGACGGCATTGCCAATTACAACGCCCAAAACAAGGTTTAAGCATGTTTTAGGGCTCTAGCCGGCGTATTTATTGATCTGGTAGCTATTAAATAAGAAGCGACTGCCGGTGGCAACACCGGCAGTCGCTGGCTTTTGTGCCTGCGGCTTTTCAGGCCCGGCGGTCAGGGTCCGGAAAAATCATGCCATGCAGACCGCGCCGTCGCTCGAACTGTTTCCACTCGCCTTCGGGCTGCGAGAGCCGGTCGGCCAGCGCCCACCAGGCACTGGGGTTCATGCCCAAGCCCAGGTGGCTCGCAATCACCTCCAGGTTTTCCGTCAGCGGGTTGACAGGGCAAGGCGCCTGTACGCTGGCGGGCCAGGCCACAACGCCATCGGTGCGCGAGAAGATCGATGTGGTCGGCATGGGCGGGGCTTTGGGTAAATCAAACTTCTCCACCTCAATGTGAATGCTTTGTCCACTGGTGAGCTCATAGAGGCGCCAGGCGTTGGTGCTGTGGTGCGATCCGGCAAACGGCGTGCCCATGGTCACCACACTGCGCACGCAGTCAGGTAGCTCTTTGGCCAGTTCCCTGGCGTAAATGCCGCCCAGGCTCCAGCCAATCAGGCTGACCTTGTTGCCCGAGGCCTGGCAGGTATCAATGACTTGCTGCCGAGCGGCCTGAAGCACACCGGCGCGTGGGCCAAAGTTGAAGCCCTGGTTCCAGCCGGAGGCGTCGTAACCCAGGTTGTCAAAAAACCCGCGCAGTGGTGCCGTGGAGCCGTCGTTGGCGGACAGACCCGGGAAGACGATTACCGAGTGACCATCGCCCCTGGGTGCGTTTCTTAAAAAGTACCACGCCGGCAGGAGTGCGCCGAGTTCCCAGGCGGCCCGAAACTCCAGGGCCATGAGCCAGGGGCTGGGCGCGGCGTGCGGTTTGCTGTCGTGAAGGTTGTGCTTGGGCGTCATGTCGCAGAGTATGTCCGGTGTGGGGCCGTTCAAAACGAATATAAAAAACCTCAAATGGCCTTTTTTCCGGCTTTTTTGGGCCCTGGCGCAGCGAGCACAGGCTTCGGGTTCGCCATGGGCACGGGGCTTGGGCCCAAGACCTGCCGGCCCAGCTCAAACGCTTGAAGAATGGCGTCGGTCAGGTCATGTACCTGCGGCATGGCCCGCTTGTCGGCAATCACCCCAAAATCAACCTGGCCGGCATAGGTCTGGATCGTGATGTTGAGCGCCACCCCATGGATCACGATGGACAGGGGGTGAAAAGTGAGCATCCTGCCGCCAGCCATGTACAGCGGCACTTTGGGGCCAGGCACGTTGCTGATGACCAGGTTGGCCATCATCGGCAAGTGGTGAGACAGCCCCGTGGCGCTGTACACCTTGAACGCCGCCTTGGCTGCGCCGCCAACTACCCAGGGCGCCAGCAAGGACGGGAAATCGGTGGGGATCACGTCTTTCAAGTCACTGCGGGCTGTTTTGACTTTGGCTGTGGACGTCATGATGGTCTTGAGACGCTTGAGCGGATTGGCCCACTGGGTGCCCAGCTCCACCACCGTCATCGAGGCCTGCGTGTTGAAGTCTTCATTGCCTTCCTCTCGCAAATTGATCGGCATGGCGGCCAAGAGTGATCGGGTTGGAACGCCGCCGTGTTTTTTGAGGTAAGTGCGCAGGGCCGTCGCACAAATCCACAAAACAATGTCGTTGAAAGTGCCCCCGGTGGCCCGGGCCATGGTGCGGCAGTCGGCAAACGCGAGGCGTGCCGTGCCAAAGCTGCGTTCGTTCGTGATGGCCACGTTGAAGTCGGTCATGGGCGCCAGCTGGATTGGCGATTTGCGCCGGCTGCCCTGACCGCTGCCAGCCGCTGTCTGTTTGACCAGCGTGCTGCCAAACGCGCGCGCCGCCTGGGGCAGTGCCTTGATCAGGTTGACATACTGCGACAGCGACGTCGACAACACCGCACTGATCATCTCCCCGGTCTGGAGTGCCGGGGCCGCCCTGGCGTGGCGCGATCTCTTGGGCTGTGGTACATCGCGTGGCACCGGACCCAGGTCCATGATCGCGTTGGTGAGCACCGTGCCGCCCTTGCCGTCCAGCGCCGCATGGTGAATTTTGGAGTAGACGCCGGCGCACAGGCTACCGTCCGGGCGCCGAATGTGTTCAAACACATGAAATTCCCACAGCGGCTGGCTGCGGTCCATCAGGCGGCTGTGCAACTCGGCGCAGATGCTTTCAGCTTCCCACACGGTCGGGGTGTTGCCCTTGACCTGCCGGATATGAAAGTTCAGGTCCACCGGCTCGGCGTCCACCCAAATCGGGTGCCCCATGTCCAGCGGCATCAATCCCAGCTTGCGAGTGAAGACTGGCGCCAGGTGCAAGCGCTTGGCAATGTGCGCCTTGATGGCCTTGTGCAAGCTCCCCTTGAGCAGCTCAGGGGGGGCATACAGGGAGAAGGACCCAATGTGCATCGGCGTCTGTGGCGTCTCGAGGTAGAGGAACAAGGCATCCAGGCCGCTGAGTGTGTGCATTTTTGATGGGTCTCCTAGGCAGGAGCGTATCCTTCTGTCGCCCGTTGCGCCACCGGGGTTTCGGGGGGTACGTGTATCATTTGCGCAACTCAATCAGACCAGCGCAAACACCCATGGAAACTCTACAAAGAAAATCGACCAGCGGATGTCAGGCCGACCAGCCGGGTGTCCAAGTGCTGTCGGATGTCGGCCAGTTTCTGACCCTGAGGCTGGGCACGGAAGAGTACGCCATTGACATTCTGCGGGTGCAGGAGATCCGCTCCTATGAGGAGCCCACGCGCATGGTGAATGCGCCGTCGTTTGTCAAAGGCGTGGTCAATCTGCGGGGGGTGATTGTTCCCATTGTGGATCTGCGCCTCAAGTTCAACATCGCCACGGTGGACTACAACGAGTTCACGGTGGTGATCATTCTCAATGTGCGCGGAACGGTGGTGGGCGCCGTGGTGGATGCCGTGTCTGACGTGGTGACGCTGACCTCGGAGTCCATCAAACCCGCACCTCAGTTTGAAACCGCCATTGACG
>CAZBKX010000670.1:0-3958 GCA_964492535.1 uncultured Rhodoferax sp.
TAAATTAGACTTTTTGACTACTAATTCACGGATTCAGGATTCTGGCCTCTGGCCGTCGTGATATATAACTAAGTACATTCTATTTTTATAGCATTTCAACACCGTATTCAAGGAGCACACCATGTCGACCAACCAACAAATTCACCTCGACAACCGCCCTGTGGGTGAGGCTTTGGCCAGCAACTTCAAACTCGTCACCGCTGAGACGCCTGCGCTGCAGGACGGGCAGGTGCTGGTACGTCATCACTTTTTAAGCCTGGACCCCTACATGCGCGGCCGCATGAACGACTCCAAAAGTTACGCCGTGCCCCAGGCTCTGGGCCAAGCCATGGGCGGCGGCACTGTAGGTGAAGTGGTGGAGTCCAACAATGCCAAGTTTGCCGTCGGTGACAAAGTGGTCGGCATGGGCGGCTGGCAGCAGTACAGCGTGGTCGACGCCAATGTGCTGGGAGCCTTGCGCAAGGTCGACACCACCCATGTGCCCCTGAGCGCCTACCTGGGTGCCGTGGGCATGCCCGGTGTTACCGCCTGGTACGGCTTGGTCAAAATCATCGAGCCCAAAGCCGGTGAGACCATGGTGGTGAGTGCCGCCACAGGCGCTGTGGGCAGTGCTTTTGCGGCCTTGTCCAAGGCGCGCGGCTGCCGCACGGTGGGCATTGCAGGTGGCCCGGACAAATGCAAATACGCTGTGGAAGAACTGGGCTTTGACGTCTGCATCGACTACAAGCTGTACAAAGACGCCAATTCCCTGTCGGCGGCCCTCAAAGACGCTTGCCCCAACGGGGTCGATGGCTACTTCGAGAACGTGGGCGGCATGGTGCTGGACGCCGTGCTGAGCCGCATGAACGCCTTTGGCCGCATTGCCGTATGCGGCATGATTGCCGGCTACAACGGCGCGCCGCTGCCTTTGACTTACCCCGCGCTGATTTTGATGAATCGCCTGAAGGTCCAGGGCTTCATCGTGAGCGAGCACATGGAAGTCTGGCCCGAGGCGCTCAAAGAGCTGGGCACCATGGTCGCTACCGGCAAGCTCCGTGCCCGGGAATCGATTGCCCAAGGCCTGGAAGCCGCCCCGGAGGCCTTTTTGGGTCTGCTCAAGGGCAAGAATTTTGGCAAGCAACTCGTCAAGCTGATTGACTGAGCCTGCCATCAGTCTGCGCGATCCATTGTTCATTGACCCGAGGACGTCAGCATGAAAGACATCATTCTTCACCACTACCCCACGTCGCCTTTTTCCGAAAAAATCCGCCTGGTGATGGGTTACAAACACCTGGCCTGGAAGTCGGTGATCATCCCCAGCATCATGCCCAAGCCCGATGTGCTGGCGTTGACCGGCGGCTACCGCAAGACACCGTTCATGCAGATCGGTGCCGACATTTACTGCGACAGCGCGTTGATCTGTGATGTGCTGGAACACAGGCAGCCCGAGCCCACGCTGTACCCTCCGCTACACAAAGGCCTGGCCCGCGTGCTGGCGCAGTGGGCCGACACCACCCTGTTTTGGGCCGCCATGGCTTACAACCTGCAACCCAAGGGCGCCGCCACGATGTTTGAAGGCGCCCCGCCCGAGGTGGCCAAAGCCTTTGGTGCCGACCGCGCCGCCATGACCACCGGCATGACCCGCCTGCGCGCGCCCGATGCCACCGCCGCGTACAAGTCCTACCTGCGCCGCATTGCCAACATGCTGGACGGGCAAGACTTTCTGATGGGCAGCGCGCCTTGTGTGGCCGACTTTGCGGTCTACCACCCGCTGTGGTTCTCGCGCAAGCGTGTCGCCGTGATGGCCGATATTCTGGATGCTACCCCCGGCGTGCTGGCCTGGATGGACCGCATGGCGGCGCTGGGCCACGGCAGCATGGAGAAGTTCAGTGCCACTGAAGCCATTGCGCTGGCCGCTGCGTCCACACCGTTGCCGGTCGCCGACGAGCCGTTTCAGGACGAGCATGGCATTGCCCTGGGCAGCCCGGTCACCATCGCCGCCGAGAGCTTTGGCGCGGAGTTGACAGCCGGTGAACTCATTGCCGCCACCCGCATGCACTACACCCTGCGCCGCACCGACGAGCGGGCCGGTACCGTGCATGTGCATTTCCCCAGGGTGGGTTATGTGTTGAAAGCGGCCACACCGGCATGACCGCACTGGATGCCATTCACTGGAAGCTTTGCGCCTTTGACGCCCTGAGCCTGCAAGAGCTGTACGACCTGCTGCAACTGCGCACAGAGGTGTTTGTGGTGGAGCAGCAGTGCGTGTTTCAGGACATGGATGGCACAGACGCGCAAGCCCTGCACTTGATGGGCCTGCAAGACACACGGTTGGTCGCTTATGCGCGCTGCTTTCCCGCAGGGGTCAAGTTCGCCGAGGCCAGCATTGGCCGCGTCATCACATGCCGGAGCCTGCGCGGAGCGGGCCTGGGCCATGGGTTGATTGACAAGGCCATTGAGTCGGTGAACGCCCAGTGGGGCCCGCAATCCATTCGCATTGGCGCGCAGGCCCGGCTGAAGAGTTTTTACAGCGCCCACGGCTTTGTGGACCTTGGGCTGCCTTACCTTGAAGACGGTATTGAGCACCTGGAGATGCTTTGGCAAGCGTGAAATTTCCAAATTTGAGCACTTGCGGGCTTGTTGAAAACAACAAAGCACAGTGCCGGTACTGTTGTGGTTTCTGTTTTCCTCACCTGAACGATTTCTCTCTGGAGCTATTTCATGATCACTGATTTCAAAAATAAAACGGCTGTATTGACCGGCGCTGGCTCTGGCTTTGGCCTGGAGTGCGCCCGCATTGGTAGCAAGCTGGGCATGAACCTGGTGCTGGTAGATGTGCAGCAAGACGCGCTGGACCGGGCGGCCGCCGAGATGCAAGCGGCAGGTGCCCAGGTACTGGCCATGCGGGCGGACGTCTCCAAAGCCGCCGAGGTCGAGGCGCTGGGCGCCGCCGTGGCGCAGCGCTTTGGCGCGCCGCACTTCATCTTCAACAACGCAGGCGTGGGAGCGGGGGGGCTGATCTGGGAAAACACGGCTGCCGACTGGGAGTGGGTGATTGGCGTCAACCTGATGGGCGTGGCCCACGGCATACGCGTGTTCACGCCCATGATGCTGGATGCCGCCAACAAAGACCTTGCCTATCAGGGACACATCGTCAACACCGCCAGCATGGCGGGCCTGCTCAATGCGCCCAACATGGGCATTTACAACGCCAGCAAACATGCCGTGGTCAGCATGAGCGAGACCCTGCAGCAAGACCTGGCGCTGGTCACCGACCAGATCCACGCTTCGGTGTTGTGTCCCTTCTTTGTGCCCACCGGCATCAGCCAGAGCCACCGCAACCGGCCCCAGGATGCTCCCGTGGCCAAGCCTACCCGCAGCCAGCTGATCGGTCAGGCCATGAGCGACAAGGCGGTGGGGTCCGGCAAGGTGAGCGCGGCCGACGTGGCTCAAAAGGTATTTGACGCACTGGCCGCCAACCAGTTCTACATCTACAGCCACCCCAAGGCGATTGGTTCGGTGCAGACCCGCCTGGAAGACATCTTGCAGGCCCGCAACCCGACCGACCCCTTTGCCCACAAGCCGGAGCTGGGTGTGGAGTTGAAGAAAGCGTTGCGGGCAGATTGACAGACTCCGGGGCCCGGGCGACACCGGATTCGCTGCCTCCCGTGCTCAATGCAGGTTGAGCTTAGGCGCCAGGGAGAAGTCCATCATCGTGCGCCCGAGCACATCGGGCAGACCAATCTGGTAAACAAACTCAGCCAAGGTTTCACCTTTAATGAAGCTGGCTGATGACGGGGCCGTGAGCATGTGGTCCGGATGCTGCGGGCGAGCCACCACAAAGCCCTGTACGTAGTCGACCCCGATCTCCACCAGCGTTTGCACAGTCGCCTGGTCTTCAGCCCACTCGGCAATCACTTTCATGCCGAGGTTTTTGGCCAGATTGACAATGGCCTCCACGATGGCCACGTTGGCGGGA
>CAZBKX010000671.1:0-3356 GCA_964492535.1 uncultured Rhodoferax sp.
ATGTCTTCGCAACCCTTCACAAAACTGCCGCGTTCTTCGTCGTCGCGTGACATGCAGGCGTCGAGTTGCATGACATCGTTTGCGTCCTTGTGCAAAAAAGCGACGCCCACAATACCTGGACACTTTCGTAGCTCATGGCACATCAAAAATGACAGCTCATTCATGTCTTTGATGCCCATCAGCGCTTGCTGTAATTTAGAGCGAACAAGCAACAGCACTTTGAGCTCGCGCTCCACCTGCAGCAGGCTCTCGGACTTGAGTTTGTCGGCCAAAAAATAGTTGACTCCGCGCAGCTCACACCGGGTTTGCAGGTGTTCACCATGGGTGTTATAGGTTGCCACGCCGTTGAGCGCAACGTCCAAAATTGAGCGATCCTTGCGGTGCAGTTGGCAGACAACCGTGTCGGTACGCCGGTTGGTGTGGGTGGTGATGAGCGCCTGTCGCACTGCCTGGCGACTTTCGGGGTTCACGTAGTCTTTAAATGGGGTCCCTATGACTTCGTCAATGGTGTATCCCATCGCATCCAGCCAAGCCGCATTGAGATCGACAATGTCTCCACGGTCATCCAGGCGTTGCGTCATGTCAAAAGCATCGTCCTTTAGTGCCATGTCTTCCACACGGCGCGTCAACTCTGCGGAAAGGAAGGGGCTTAGGCAGTAGTGCTTGAGTCCATGTGGCATCAAGTCCAAAAGCCACGCAGCCGCACTGGCTGGGCACAACGCCAGAGTTTCCATGCCTGCGCGCAGACCCATTAACTCGACCAACGCCCGTACATGCGTGGAGCGCGAAAAACTCTCCAAATCGAGAACCAGTAGGTCGATGGGCTTTTGTTTGAGCAGTGCGGCTGCGTCGTCCGTCGTGGTCACGAAATGCCGTCGCCCAATTTTCGTTTTGAATTCGGCCTCGAATTGACGGCTGCGAGCCGCGTCAGTTCCCACAAATAACACTTCACGGGAAATATTTTGATCTTTGCCTTGCATAGTCGCCGCTCCATTTTAAAACGTTTATCTCTAGACAAAGCTTTTAGTTGACATTGTAAGTCTAGTCAACCCCCAGCCTATTCCAACGGGGTACGAGCCACAGCGGCCCGCAGCCATTGCGGTTTGATTCAACCACACGCCGGCCCGTATCTGATGCCCCATCATGACGGTGCGCGTCACTAAATTACAGGACATAGTCCGGTTGGGTAAACAGTGGCGTCTATCTCTGCGACGACATAGGCGCCACGCGTTTGCTACGCATTTGCTCAACCACGGGGCTGATTTGCGGGCAGTGCAACTGCTGTTGGGCCACGCCGATATTTGAACCACTACTATTTACACCCATGTGGCTAGAGAGCGGCTAGTGCAGTTGCATGCGCAGCACCATCCTCGGGGCTAGGCCAGTGTGACCGCCCATGCAATAGCTTGCAAATGGGCAGTGTTGATTTGCGCGGGTATGAGCCCAAAGCCGGCGCTGGCTTTCTCAAAAGCTGCTGGGTCGCCTGTTTCGCAGGCGATAGACAGGGCCAGCAAGTCGGCCAACGGGCCACTGCGGTGCAGTAGCGCATTGCTCACACTGGCGGGCACGCTCACGCTGGCCAGTACCGCTTGCATGGGCATGGCCAGCATAGTGTCTAAGAGCGAAAAAACGCCGACTACAAAAGCGTTGTCAGTCTCTTCCGCAGGTAGCACTTGGGTGGCCAGTAGCTCCATCAGCCGTGCGCGCACGATGGCAGTAGACGTCACCGCCGGTGGCATATCCGCACGGCTGCAAGTGGTCATGAGCAAGCTGGCCCACTTGAACAGGCGTTTGAGGCCCAGCAACATCACCGCATGCTTGAAAGAGCTAACTTCGGTGCGCAAACCAAAGCCCGCTGAATTGATGAAGCGCAGCAAATTGAACGACACCGTAGGGTCGCGTTTGAGTAACTCTTCAATTTCATTGATGCTGGCTTGCTGTTGCACAAGGCTTATCAATTGCAAAATGGTGGCCTGCCCAGGGCGCAGCGTTTGCCCGGTAACGACCACGGGCTCTGCAAACCAGTTGCCTTGGAACAGCTTCACTCCCAAGCGGGCCACCAAAGCATGCTGCTCTGGAGTGCTGACTCTTTCGGCAATCAGCGTGGCGTTCGATTTCATTTGAGAGAGCCGAATCAGGGACTCCACATTTTGCAAATTGAGTGCAGACAAATCGAACTTGATGAACGAGGCCAACTCCAGCCAAGGCTCGTAGGCACGGGTCAGCACCGAGTAGTCAAAGGCCAAGCGGTAGCCGCGGCGATGCATTTCTTGCAGGTTGGGCAAGCGGGTGCGCACTTGGTCCATTTGGTTGATGGGCAACTGCGGCACTTCAAGAACGATGTGTTCGGGCCCCACCAAGTCAAGATGCCCGCCCGCTAAGCTGTCGTGGGTGCAATGCAGAAAAAGGGTTTTTTTGCCCGCCAGCGCACCATGATCTACCAGAGACAAAACGTTAAACAGCAGTTGGGTATCGGTAATGGCGTTGTGCTGGTTAGACAGCGTGGAGCGGTCAAATAATTCGTAGCCGCAGATTTCGTTAGAGGCGTCCACAATCGCCTGGCGCGCAATGCAAACCTCAGTGGTGATGGGACTACTTGGCGGAGAAGCTTCAGTCATGGTTTGGGTCGTCATGGTGGGCTTGCAAACTGTGATTCTAGACGGCTTGCGCCTACTGCGTCAAATCGATTACGTCTAAGGGTTGATCAGGGCTTGTCAGATTCTGCAGCAGCGCATTCATCTCCAGTTCGGCAAATCCCGCCAGCCTGCGACGACGGATAACGGATAGGAAATTCAAGCGCATGAGGCCAAGTATGGCACGGGTTGGGGGCTTCGAAACACGTTTGACCCAGGCCGTTTGAGCGCACCCAGCCGCTCAATGGCCAGACCTTGGGGTGCCCAATGGATTGGGTTCTGTCGCGCACGCAGCTGCTCGACGGCGTGTGGGGGCGCGACGCCTTCGTCGACGAGCGCACCGTCGACGTGCACATCGGCCGTCTACGCAAGGCGCTGATCCGCGGCAACGAGCGCGACCCGATCCGCACGGTACGCTCGGCCGGCTACGTATTCGGCGATACCTGAGGCAATCTTCGCCCGCCAATAAAAAACGCGCCGGACTTGCGTCCGGCGCGCTGGCTTAGTGCGCTAGTGTCGCGATGACCGCTTCAGGCGGTTTCTTTACGAGGAATGCTGACGTCGAGCGGGCCGGCGACCTCCACGAGCTCGCGCTCGCGGCGGCGGGATTGCGGGGGCTGGAAGGCGCGGCGGGCGTGGAACTCGCAGTAAGGCAGGCCGGGAACTTTGTTCTTGCCGCAGAAATGGAAGTCCGCCAGCTGCGGGTCGCCGATCGGCCAGCGG
>CAZBKX010000672.1:0-5011 GCA_964492535.1 uncultured Rhodoferax sp.
AAGGCTCGATTTATGTCACCCGCCAGACGCTGTTCAGCCACATTGCCACCCGGGAGAGCACGCAGGCCATGGCGGATGATTTGTTTGAGGCCGTGACCAGCGGCAAGATCACCATCCGGATTGACCAGCGCTACAAGCTGGAAGACGCGCAGCAGGCGCACCGCGATCTTGAAGCGCGCAAGACCACGGGTTGCACGATCCTGACTTTATAAGCCTTTTGGGGCGCTAGCCGGCAATTCAATTGGGCGAGTAGCTATTATTTTTATGCTACTCACGCCTTGCGTTAAAGCTGGCTGGGCGTGCCTTAGCGGGAGCGCTGCACCCGCAGCAGCTCGTCGAGTATCAGGCAGGCTGCGCCGATCGAGATGGCGGCGTCGGCGACGTTGAACGCCGGAAAATGCCACCCGGCCCAATGAAAGTCCAGAAAGTCGACCACATAGCCGTACATCACCCGGTCGATCACATTACCGATGGCCCCGCCCAGAATGCAGGACAAGGCAAAAGCAAAGAGTTTTTGCCCGCTGTGGTTTTTGAGCATCCACACAATCACGATGGCGGCCACAACGCCAATGACGGTGAAGAACCAGCGCTGCCAGCCGCCCGCACCGGCCAGAAACGAGAACGCCGCACCGCTGTTGTGCACCCGCACGACGTTGAAGAAACTCGTGACATAGGTGCTGTCCCCGAGTTGGTAGTAGCCCAGAATCATCACCTTGGTGAGCTGGTCGGCGATCAGGAGGATGACGGCCAGACCCAGCCACTGCAGCATGCTAGAGCCCGAGGGGCTGCCAAAACTGGATTTGCGTGCCATCAAGCCACCCGTCGGGTTTCGCCGGCGCCGAACAAATTGCTGCTACAGCGACCGCAGAGCGTCGGGTGGGCTGCATCCACGCCGATATCGTCGCAGTAATGCCAGCAGCGCTCGCATTTGATGCCATTTGAGGCGCTGGCCGAAATATTCATTGTCTCTCCGGCTATTAATTTGATAGCAGATGTAATAAACACAAACTTGATGTCATCCCCCAGGCTGGCCAGCAAAGCATGGTCTTGCGGCCCGGCGGTCAGGGTCGCACTGGCTTGCAGCGAGGAGCCGACCTGGCCATCGGCCCGCAGGACTTCAATGTCCTTGTTGACTGCGTCGCGGATTTCGCGGATGCGGCTCCACTTGGCCAGCAGGGCGGTATCGGGTGCCTGTAGCGCCAGGTAAGTGTCCAGAAAAATGGTTTCCCTGCTGGCTGCAGGTGTCTTGCCGGCATCGCCCAGAACCGACCAGGCTTCTTCAGCGGTGAAACTCAAGAAAGGTGCCATCAGGCGCAGCATCACTTGCGTGATGTGCCACAGCGCGGTTTGCGCGCTGCGCCGTGCCAGGGAGTCAGGCGCTGTGGTGTAGAGGCGGTCCTTGAGCACGTCCAGGTAAAACGAACCCAGATCTTCCGAGCAATAAATTTGCAGTTTGGCCACCACCGGGTGAAATTCATACACCTCGTAATGCGCCAGCACGTCGGCTTGCAGCTGGGCGATGCGGCTCAGGGCGTAGCGGTCGATCTCCAGCATCTGGTCCAGCGGCACCGAGTTCACCGCAGGGTCAAAGTCCTGGGTGTTGGCCATCAGGAACTTGAGCGTGTTGCGGATGCGTCGGTAGGTGTCCACCACGCGGGCCAGGATCTTGTCGTCACCGGCAATGTCGCCCGAATAATCGCTCGCGGCCACCCACAGGCGGATGATTTCAGCGCCCAGCTTCTTGGATGTTTCTTGGGGGTCCACGCCGTTGCCGGCGCTCTTGCTCATTTTGTGGCCCTTGCTGTCCACGGTGAAGCCGTGCGTCAGGATGCCTTTATAGGGCGCACGGTCGTACATGGCGCAGGCCGTGAGCAATGAGGAGTGGAACCACCCGCGGTGCTGGTCATGGCCTTCGAGGTACAGGTCAGCCTCGGGGCCTGACGCGTGAGCCGCACCCGCGTGAGAACCTTTGAGCACCGTGGTGTGGGTGGTGCCGGAGTCAAACCAGACCTCCAGAATATCGGTGCTCTTGGTGTACTGCTCGGCATCCAGCGCGCCCACCTGGGCAAAGATGGCATCCGTGCTGGCCACGCTCCAGGCCTCAATGCCACCGGCTTCGATCATGTTGGCCGCCAGATCGAGAATCTCCATGGTCAGGGGATGCAGCTCGCCACTGTCCTTGTGCAGGAAGAAGGGCAGCGGCACACCCCAACTGCGCTGGCGTGAAATGCACCAGTCCGGCCGGCCGGCGATCATGTCGCGCAGGCGGGTCTTGCCGTTCTCGGGGTAAAAGGACGTTTGCTCAATCGCGTCCAGCGCGGTCTGGCGCAGGGTTTTAGGCGCTTTGTCTTTGGTGAACACGCCCACGCCTTCGTCCATGCGAATGAACCACTGGGCCGCCGCGCGGTAAATCACCGGGGTCTTGTGGCGCCAGCAATGCGGGTAGCTGTGGGTGATGTTCTCGGTGGCCATCAGGCGGCCGGCCTCGCGCAGCGCCTCGATGATGACCGGGCAGGCTTTCCAGATGTGTTGTCCGCCAAACAGCGGCAACTCGGGCTCGTAGGCACCATTGCCCTGCACCGGGTTCAGGATGTCGTCATACGCCATGCCGTGCGCCACACAGGAGTTGAAATCCTCCACGCCGTAAGCGGGCGAGGAGTGCACCAGGCCGGTGCCGTCATCGGCCGTGGCGTAGTCGGCCAGGTAGATCGGGCTCAGGCGGTCGTAGCCGGCATCCACATGCGCCAGGGGGTGCTTGAAGTTGAGGCCACCCAGGTTTTTGCCCAGTGTGGTGGCCAGCACGGTGCCGTTGAGCTGGTAACGCACCATGCATTTCTCGACCAGGCTCTCGGCCAGCACCAGCAGGCCGCGCTCGGTGTCCACCAGCGCGTAGGTGAGTTCCGGATTCAGGTTGAGCGCCTGGTTGGCGGGAATGGTCCAGGCGGTGGTGGTCCAGATGACGGCAAAGGCGTCTTTGGTGAGCGATTCCAGGCCAAAGGCGGCGGCCAGTTTGGTGGGTTCGGCACTCAGGAACGCCACATCCAGCGTCTGGGATTTTTTGTCTGCGTATTCAATTTCGAATTCAGCTAGAGAAGATCCGCAGTCAAAACACCAGTAAACGGGTTTCAAACCCCGATAGACAAAGCCGCGTTCCACCACCCGCTTGAAGGCGCGCAGTTCTTCGGCCTCGTTCTTGAAGTCCATGGTGCGGTAGGGGTGGTCCCAGTCGCCCAGCACGCCCAGGCGCTTGAAGTCCACCCGCTGCTGGTCGATCTGCTCGGTGGCAAACGCGCGGCTCTTGGCCTGCATGTCGTCCCGGGCCAGCTTGCGGCCAAACTTTTTCTCGATCGCGTTCTCGATGGGCAGGCCGTGGCAGTCCCAGCCCGGAATGTAGGCCGCGTCCATCCCTTTGAGCTGGCGCGCCTTGACGATCATGTCCTTGAGAATCTTGTTGACGGCGTGGCCCATGTGAATCTGGCCATTGGCGTAGGGCGGGCCATCGTGCAACACAAACTTGGGCGCACCGGCGCGGGCTGCGCGCAGCTTTTTATAAATGCCTTGGTCTTCCCACGCCTTGACCCAGCCCGGCTCCCGCTTGGGCAAGTCCCCGCGCATGGGAAACGGGGTGTCGGGCAGGTTCAAGGTGCTGCGGTAGTCTGCCTTGACGGGCGCCTCCATTGCAGCGGGGGTAACGGGCGGTGTGGTGTGTGTGGTCATGGTGGCGCTATTTTGCAAAGTACGCACGGGCATTCAGGCAATCCTGTCTGATGCCGGCGGTGAGGGCGTCCAGAGAGTCGTACTTCAACTCGTCGTGCAGTTTGTGAAGGAGTTCAACCCGGATGATTTTACCGTAGGCCCCCTCGGGGCCCAGGGTGTCGGGCCAGTCCAGGCAATGGGTTTCCAGCAAAACGCGCCCTGCGTTCACATCGTTGGGATCGATCGACGGACGCACGCCCAAGTTGGCGACGCCAGCAGTTGGGGTGTCGCCTAGACCATGCACCCGCACGGCAAAGATGCCGCTGGCCGCAGACTTCCAGTGGGCAAAACGCAAATTCAGGGTCTTGAAGCCCAACTCGCGCCCGAGCTTGCGTCCGTGGACCACATGGCCAGAGATGCGGTAGGGCCGCCCTAACAGGCGCTCGGCGTCCTGCATGCGACCCTCGGACAGGGCGTCGCGCACGGCGGAGCTGGACACCCGCAAGCCATGAACCTCGTAGCTGTTCATGCGCGCCACATCAAAGCACTGGGCGACGCCCGCCGCATCGAGCAGGGCGTAATCGCCAGCCCTTTTAAACCCAAAGCGGAAGTCATCTCCCACCAGAACATAGCGCGTGCCGAGTCCTGCCACCAGCACTTCATCGATAAAGGCTTGGGGCGACTGGGAGGCCAGCCGGGCGTCAAAAGGCAGCACCACCGTCTGGTCTACGCCGCATTGGGCGAGGTCAATGAGCTTGTCGCGCAGGGTACCGATGCGCGCAGGCGCCAGCCCGGGCTGGTGGGCCGCCTGGGCAAAGTAGTCGCGCGGATGCGGCTCAAAAGTCAGCACACAAATGGGCACACCACGCTGCTGCGCTTCGCTTTTGAGCAGCGCCAGCATGGCCTGGTGGCCCCGGTGCACGCCATCGAAGTTGCCAATCGTCAAGGCGCAGGCTGCATGGAGCCCGGGGTGGTTAAAGCCGCGAAATACCTTCATTGATTGTTATCTTTTTAATAGCAGACTACGCAGCCCTCTGGGGCGTCTGTAACCGGTTTTTCATGGAAACAGGGTATATTGTGTCTCAGCGCCGGGCCCCCTGATGGAGGCTGGTTGCAGGAGGCGGTTGCATTTCGTGTCAGTGGTTCATTTTCTGTACCAGGAGGCGTGTTTTGAAAGTCTTGAAGCTGTCAGCCCAAGGGCTGCCCCAATCGTGGATTTCGCTGGAGCAAGCGGTGATTCATTACGCCGCTGAAGAAGTGCGCTGGGAAATGGGGCAGGAGGTGGCCGTGTTTCATGGCGGCCACAACGCGGTGA
>CAZBKX010000673.1:0-3813 GCA_964492535.1 uncultured Rhodoferax sp.
GTTAACCTCGACAAAGGGTCCATTAGCGCGTTCGCTCACCAGTTTGGCGTCTTCCAGGTCTTCAAGGTGAGCCATCAGCCGCTCGTAATGCGCCGCCGGCAGCAGGTAGGCTTCGGGTCGGTTGTGGTTAAGTACCGCGACCGGCGCATCGTCTGCTTGCTTCAGAATGTCAGCATAGTTGCGCTTGAGTTCGGTCACACTGACCGCAAAATGAGAGAGCACAGTATCCATGTTGATTCCTGTCGGTGAGTACATTAAAAGATCTTTAAAATAGTATCTATTAAAGCATCATTTTTGATGCTTTTTAATTGCTTCAGAATAATGTGTTTTATAGAGGCCAAAAATGGAATGCACAGTCAGTTGGACCGGCGCTTTGGGCACGCGCTCCGGTATGGGTTTCGTAGCCGAAACCGGCAGCGGCCACACGCTGGTCATGGACGGCGCCCCGGATGACGCCAAGCCCGAAAACGGTGGGCTCAACCTCGCCCCCCGGCCCCTGGAGACCGTGTTGGCGGGCACCGGCGGCTGCACGGCCTACGACGTGGTGCTGATCCTCAAGCGCGGCCGCCACGCGGTCACTGGCTGTACCGTCAAACTCACCGCGGAGCGTGCAGAGACTGACCCCAAGGTATTCACCCGGATCAACATGCATTTCACCGTGTCCGGCAAAGGCATTCCGGCCACAGCGGTAGAGCGTGCCGTGGCGATGAGCCACGATAAATACTGCTCTGCCAGCATCATGCTGGCCAAGACCGCCGAGATCACGACCAGCTTTGAGGTGCTGGAGGCTTGAGCAAGCATGTATGAACTGAACCAAATCAGGCAAATGGCTGAGCGCATCAAGGCCGGCTTGCCCTGCCGTGTGCTGGTTTTTGGTTCGTACGCCTGGGGGCGTCCCAATGCCTGCAGTGATGTCGATCTGGCCGTTGTCGTGCCAGACGACCTGGAAATCAAACACCCCGCACGCATTGCCTCAAAGCTGTCTCAACACGGGCTTATCCCGATCGACGTGATTGCACTGCGCGAGTCGACGTTGGCGCAAGCGGTGGCAGGAAGTTTGTCTTACGAAATACGCACCAGAGGATTAGAGCTGTGAACAAAGACATGGCATGGCGGTGGGTCGCCAAGGCAGACCGAGATTTTTCGCTGGCAACACAGCTTGATGAGACCTTTTCTGACATGGCTGCTTATCACTATCAGCAAGCTCGACACCCAAACGAAGAGGAAATTGACTTCCCTGATCCGCTTGAACTGAGGGATGCTCAAAAATTTTTTCAGGCTGCCCGCATCAAGTGAGCGCATAAGTTAGGGCGGCGGTTAAGGGCCCGCTCTCAGGATGGCAGCACGGGACCCTTTCGCCCCCGCGGCGCCATCAACGGGGACTCGCCGATGCGCGTGGGCGCGTAGCGCGGGGCCGGGGCGGGCGCAGGCAGGCCCTCGAAGGGCGCACTCGCGACCCAGTCTGGCATTGCAAAAGTCCTGCGCTGTTGCAGACGTTTCATGCCAGCGTTCCACTCCCAAAGCATGCGCGAGCCGACTTCGGCAAATCCGGGCGTTGACCGGATGCGAGCTTTAAGCTCGGTCACCGTGGCGGCTACGGCTGTGCAAACGCAGTCCACCAGGTCGCGTTGACGCGCTGGCTCCACGCCCAGATGCTGCTGCAGAAAGCGCCAGACGGGTTTCATCGAATTCCAGTCCTTGCGGCCGTCGATGTACATGCCCGGCGGGTTGTTCGCATAGCGGTCGTAGGCCAGGACAGTGAGCATGTCGTATACCGGAGCCACCCGCACACTGTTCAGGTCCTCGTAGAGAAGGGCCAGATTCTTGGTGTGGCAGTCTGCGTTCCCCAGCGCGAAGGTCAGCAGCAGCGTGATGGCCAGCTGTTCATTGGAGCGAATGCGCCCGGCAGGCGGCACGTAATCACGCACCAGGCGCGCGGCGCGCTCCCAGGTTGACTCGTACTTGTCGTCTGGCAACAGGCCGAGAAGGCTGCAGAAGTCCTCAAAGCCGCGTCTCAGTGCCGTCTCAGGGTCGATGTCGAAGCGCTCGACGATGAGTACCTGACCATCCTCGGACACCCGTGTCTTGGCCACGTCAAAACCGGTGGCGGCTGCAGCCTGCATGCACAGATGCTCGTTCAGTGCCACGAATGGCTGGTGGGCTGAGCTACCCTTAACGATGTGGCGCTCAGTGGCAATGGTTCCCTTTCGGAACAGGGCTTGGGTTTCGGGTGTCAGGAACTTGGGCACGACGCCTGAAACACCCGAAGCCGCGAATTGCGCCATGAGCTCCAGGAAAACCTGCCCCGATGCTTGCCCGTGCAACAGCAGTTGCAGGCTGTCCAAGGCAACAATTGAGCGCGGTTGTGCGCCGGCACTGACCCGTACGCGGCCAATGAGATTGTGGCCCACCACGGTCAGCAGGTCCAAGGGACGGGCGCCAAGATGCGGGCCGAGCTGTTCCTTGAGCAGTGACAGCAGGAAGCCTTCAGGCAGGCTCACCTGGAAGAAAGGATGTAGCGAGGGCCAAGACCAACTGGGCCCCTGCACGGGCATCGTCAGGCTCACAAACTGCTGAGGGTCAGCCAGAGGCAGGTAAGTCAGGTGATGCTCGAAGCCGTCTGGGCTCTCCAGCACCGCTACGGCCTGGTCGTTAACAAATACGTTGAGTTGCATGGGGGGTGGGTGCTCCGTTCCCGCTCAACGGGCAGCGGGGCCAACGTTGCTGTTGTTGCGGCGCTCATTCAGCACAGACGTGAGGGTCGGCCTGCGGGTGGCAGGGACAAAGTCCAGGTTCATTTCCAGCGCCTGCAGCAGCCGCAGCAGTTTGGACAGGGAGAAGTCAGACCCGTTGCCCGACTCAAATCGGGAGAGCGCCTCCTGGCGCATGCCTACGACAACTGCCACCTCCTGCTGGGTCTTGCCAGCCTGTTTGCGCAGCGCGCGAAAGCGCTGGCCCACATCGGGCAATGTCTCCAATAAATATGTGTCTAAAGGTATAAATTTACTTTTCATTAAAAAATTATACCGTCAAGCGCATATTTTACGCGTCTCAAGCGCAGGGTGGCCCGGGCCCGGGCCCGGGCCCGGGCCCGAGCCCCTAGTACCGGCGGCTGCACGGCCTACGACGTGGCGATGAGCTATGACAAATACTGCTCTGCCAGCATCATGCTGGCCAAGACCGCCGAGATCACGACCAGCTTTGAGGTGCTGGAGGCTTGATTAAACCCGGTGCGCCACCGTCGTCATGACTTTGGCTGCCACCCGCATCAAGCCCTTCACGGGGCCTGGTAGCTCCAGGGCGCCGGCTTGTCTGGCTTCCAGAGCATGACGCGCTTCGTCGTCTTTCATCTGCGCCACGATGGCTCGCGAGGCATGGTCATTGGTGGGCAGCAGGGTCAGGTGGCTTTGCAGGTGGGCTTCCACCTGGTTTTCGGTTTCCACCACAAACCCGAGACTTACCTTGTCACCCAGCCGGCCAGCAATCAAACCCAGGCCAAAGGCGCCCGCGTACCACAGCGGGTTCAGCAGCGAGGGGCGTGCGCCCAGTTCATCCAACCGCTGCGCAGTCCAGGCCAGATGATCGGTCTCCTCAGCGCTCGCCCGGGTGAAGTGGGCTCGGAGTGATTCGTTTTGGGTCGCCAAGGCCTGCGCTGTATATAGAGCCTGAGCGCAGACTTCGCCCACATGGTTCACCCGCATCAAGGCGCCGGCGTGCGATTTTTCAGCGGCTGACAATTCAGTCAGGTCGCCCGGCACCGTGGGGCAAGGCTGCGCTGCATGGGCCGGTACAAACAAAGTGCGCAATGCAGCG
>CAZBKX010000674.1:0-7380 GCA_964492535.1 uncultured Rhodoferax sp.
CTGAAGTAATTCACGGCGCATCCGCCTCAAGGAGAACTCATGGCGAACAAGACCCTTTCCCGTGCCTGGCCCCTGGCTTTACTCGTTGCCCTGACTGTGGTGGCCGGGGCGGCTCGGGCCCAGGTAGCGCCCCGCGCTGAAGAGGTGGCGCGCTACACCGGGTTGCACGCCGCAGTACACCGGGGAGACTCGACCCAAATCAAAAAGCTGTTGAATGAGGGCACCAACCTGAATGCGCGTGATGACTTCGGGCGCACGGCGATCCATATTGCCGCGCACGCCAGACAGCGCGACGCCCTGCGCGCCCTGGCCCGGGCAGGTGCCAACCTGGAGCTGCTGGAAAACGACCGCTATGACGCTGTCACGATCGCCTCCGTGGCCGACGACGAAGAGACGCTGCGCTTGCTGCTCGCCCTGGGGGCCAGCGCCAAACTCACCACCAGCCGCTACGATGGCACCGCGTTGATAGCGGCGGCTCATTTGGGCCACGACGGTGTGGTGGGGCAGCTGATTGCCGCCGGGGCGCCCCTGGACCACGTCAACAACCTCCACTGGACTGCACTCATTGAGGCGATCGTGCTGGGCAACGGCGGTGTCCGGCACCAGCAAGTGGTGCGAGCCCTGCTGGCCGCCGGTGCCAGCACCCGGCTTACCGACAGGGAAGGCAATACACCGCTGGCACTGGCCACAGCCCGGGGCTATTCAGTGATGATTTCCTTGCTGGAAAAGGCGGGGGCCCGATAAGGGTCGAGTCGCGCGGACGGCTCATCAACGCAGCACACGCTCCGCCTGAGCCGTCGCTGCGGGAATCTGGACATACTCAAAAAATGTCTCGCTCACCCGCTGGGTGCGTGTGGGCGTAGCGTTGCCCCTGTAGGCCGTGTTGCGCAACAGCTCCGACAGATTGAGCGAGATGCCCACGAAGGTATGGCGTGTGGGCGGTGCCGGAGCGGCGGGGTCACGGTCAAAATTGCGTGCGCCATAGCCGACATTGAACTCCAGGTATTTGAGCAAAGGGTGCTGCTTCAAGGCTGGCACACCACTCGCCTTGAACACCAACAGATAGCGCTGGCCAGAGTAGTCGCCGAACGGATCAAATCCATGGCTGCCCGCCGATCGGCTGTATTGAAGTCGCAGGTCAAGCAGCGCATCCAGTTCGGGGTTGCGCTCCAGCACAAAAGCCAAGGCACCGCCCGCCAGATTGGCCAATGCGTCCTCTTTGGAGAAACGCCATTTTTTTGAAAACCCGTCAATCAGCTCGACGCCCATCAGGGTACCTACTGACGTCCACAGACCCAGTCTGAGCGCGGCATCAGCATCGTTGCCAGCCCACTGAAAAGCCTGCGTCAACAGGCGGGCACCGGTGTAAGCGAACATGGCGTGGCCGAGTTTGTCGGCGCCACCGTAGGCTGTGTCCTGGCCAAACCAGCCTTCATTAACACTCTTGAAGCGGCCATTGAACCCGTCTTGCCACCACTTGGCCCGGCCGTAGGCGAGCGTGCCGCCGATGCTGGCGGCCAGCAGGGCCTGGGTGCGGAACTCGTTGGCTGTCGGCAGGGCAAGTAGCGCCGGTTCATCGGCATGCCTCTGTGGAAAAACGGCATTCGATGAATCATTGGGCTGCGCGATCGCCAGCGGCGACGCACACGCACACGCACACGCAAGCGCCAGCAACTGTTGGGCCGTATGAGATCGCGCCAGCGCTTTCAACCCGGTGAACGGCGCCATAACAGACCTCAACCCATGCCGTGCTTGCCCAGGCTCACCCGCTTCGCCTGCAGGCCATCACCGCCGAGTTCAGGAATGAACTGAACCGCGCTGCCTTCCTGCACATGCTCAAAAGGCGTGCCGGCCACGTTGTCGCGGCTGAAGTAGTACTCGTCGCCCGCCGGGGTGCGTATGAAACCAAAGCTGCCGGAGTCGTCCAGGCGCACGATCTCGCCATGCAGGGGCACGGGGTGCTGCTTCTCCTGCCCTCTGCGCTTGCGCACGACATCTTCGAGCTGGCGCTTCATGCTGTCAAAGGCATCGCGCAGCGCCACATAGACGTCTTCGTTCTGCACCTTGCTTACCACCAGTTCGTGGCCGGGCAAGGTCAGGTCGATGCGCACGCTGTAGGGGCGTCCCTGGTGCTTATGCTTTTGCTCCAGCTCAATACCCACGCGACAGGTCATGAGGTCCGAGGCAAACGCTTCCAGCTTTTGAATGTGCTCACGCGCACGGGTCTCCAGTGCCTCGGACGGCTCCATGCCGTGAAATTGAATATGAGCCGCAAGCTTCATGTTTGATCCTTTACTGACCCGGTCTGAGGCCAAAACCCATTGTTGGAGGCGACCCTGAGCGGTGCATTGCGATTGCGCAATGCCCCAAGCCACGCCCCCGTGCAAACCCCTAGTTACAGCATGGCACGTGCTTTGCTCGCATTCAAAACAGAACTTGACTGAACGATCAGATTTTTCAGGAGTTGCCCCGGGCCCACCCCCACGTCACCCGACATCCGCCCTGGCCGCCTGAGTGCAGCTGCTTACGCCACGGCCTTTGCGGACGCGACGCCGCGCTTCACCTCCGCGCAAGCCGTAGTGGAGGCCGAGCGCTGCCTGTACTGTTTTGATGCGCCCTGTGCTACCGCCTACCCCGCCAGTATTGATGTGCCTTCGTTCATCCGGCGCATCGCCGAGGGCAACCTGCGGGGCTCGGCCCGCGCCATTCTGGAGGCCAACCCCTTGGGTGGCATGTGCGCCCGGGTGTGCCCCACGGAGAACCTGTGCGAAGCCGTCTGTGTGCGCACCACCCAGGAGGGCAAGCCCGTGGCCATTGGCCGCCTGCAGCGCCATGCTGTGGATGCGCTGATGGAGAGTGACAAGCCCCAACTGTTCACCCGCGCGTCCACCACGGGCAAAAAGGTGGCCGTGGTGGGGGCCGGGCCGGCCGGGCTGGCTTGTGCGTACACGCTGGCGCGCCAGGGCCACGATGTGGTGGTGTTTGACGCCCGGCCCAAGCCCGGCGGCCTCAATGAATACGGCTTGGCCAGCTACAAAACCCCTGACAACTTTGCCCAAGCCGAGGTGCAGTGGTTGCTCGACATCGGCGGTATCGAGATTCGGTCGGACTGGGCGCTGGAACGCACCGAGCAGCTCGATGCCCTGCGAAAGGACTTTGACGCCCTGTTTCTGGGCATGGGCCTGGCCAGCACGCACCAGCTTGGCTGCCCAGGTGAAGAGCTGGATGGCGTGCAAGACGCTATTGCGTTCATTGCCACCCTGCGCCAAACCGACGATCTGGCCACCCTGCCCGTGGGCCGGCGCGTGGTGGTGATTGGCGGCGGCATGACGGCTGCGGACGCCGCCGTACAGGCCAAGCTGCTGGGCGCACAAGACGTGCATATTGTTTACCGGCGTGGGCCAGGCGATATGTCGGCCTCCAGCGCAGAGCAGACCTGGGCGCAAACCAACGGAATCACCATTCACCACTGGCTGGCCCCGGTCGCCATTGAAGGCGAAGAAGGCCATGCCAGTGCGGTGCGCTTTGCCCGCCAGGCGATGGTCGACGGCAAGCTGAGCGCCACGGGTGAGGTGGAGACCCTGGCCGCCGACATGGTGCTCAAGGCCATTGGCCAGCAACTGGGCAACCCGGTGCTGGCGCAAGCCGGCCTGGTGCTGCAAGGCGGGCGCGTCGCCACCGATGCCGTCGGCCAAACCAACTTGCAGGGCGTATGGGCCGGGGCTGACTGCCGCGCCGGCGGGCTGGACCTGACCGTGGAAGCCGTGGAACACGGCAAGCAGTCTGCCCATGCCATCCATGCCCACCTGACCCGTGCCTGAGTCCGCCCCGGCCTTGCCTGCACAAGCACTATTCGGAGTTCTTCATGGCCAATCTGCACACCACGTTTGCGGGCATCCAAAGTCCCAACCCCTTCTGGCTGGCGTCTGCCCCGCCCACCGACAAAGCCGTCAACGTCAACCGTGCCTTTGAGGCCGGCTGGGGCGGTGTGGTCTGGAAGACGCTGGGCGAGGCCGGCCCGCCGGTGGTCAACGTCAACGGCCCTCGCTACGGCGCCCTGCTCACCCCCGACCGGCGCCTGTACGGCTTCAACAACATCGAACTCATCACCGACCGCGATCTGGAGATCAATCTGCGCGAGATCGCCGAGGTCAAGCGCAACTGGGCCGACCGCGCCATGGTCGTGTCCCTGATGGTGCCCTGCGAAGAGGCCTCCTGGAAGGCGATATTGCCGCGCGTGCA
Organism: uncultured Rhodoferax sp.; assembly: GCA_964492535.1. Taxonomy (GTDB): domain Bacteria; phylum Pseudomonadota; class Gammaproteobacteria; order Burkholderiales; family Burkholderiaceae_C; genus Rhodoferax. The sequence continues at coordinate 4,243 of CAZBKX010000674.1, forward strand.
AGACACGGGCGCCGACGGCATTGAGCTCAACTTTGGCTGCCCGCACGGCATGAGCGAGCGCGGCATGGGCGCCGCCGTGGGCCAGGTGCCTGAGTACATCCAGATGGTGACCGAGTGGTGCAAGCAGTACAGCACACTGCCGGTCATCGTGAAGCTCACCCCCAACATCACCGACATCCGCAACCCCGCGCGCGCGGCGAAAAACGGTGGAGCCGATGCGGTGTCGCTCATCAATACCATCAACTCCATCATGGGCGTGGACCCCTACTCGCTGACCATGACGCCCTCCACCGGCGGCAAGGGCTCGCACGGGGGCTACTGCGGCCCGGCGGTCAAACCCATTGCGCTGAACATGGTGGCCGAGATTGCCCGCGACCCACTCACCACCGGCCTGCCCATCAGCGGCATTGGTGGCGTGGGCACCTGGCGCGATGCCGTGGACTACATCGCCCTGGGTGCGGGTAACGCGCAGGTGTGCACCGCCGCCATGGTCTATGGCTTCAAGATCGTGCAGGAAATGAGCGACGGCCTGTCCAACTACATGGACGAAATGGGGTTCACGTCCATTGAAGACTTCAGGGGCAAGGCGATACCCACGGTGAGCGATTGGCGCTACCTGAACCTCAACCACGTGAGCAAAGCCGTCATCAACCAGGACAGCTGCATCCAGTGCGGGCGCTGCCACATTGCCTGCGAAGACACCTCGCACCAGGCCATCATCGCCATGCAAGACGGCAAGCGGCACTTTGAGGTGCGCGAGGACGAGTGTGTGGGCTGCAACCTGTGCGTGGTGGTGTGCCCGGTGCCAGAGTGCATCACCCTGCGCGACTTGAAGCCCGGTGAACTCGACCAGCGCACCGGCAAGACCGTGAGCGCCGAGCACGCCGACTGGACCGGTCACGCCAACAACCCGATGCGGGCCTGATTTGCAACCACTTTGAGCATCAAATTAGCCTCCGGCCGGCGTTTTTATTGCACTAATAGCTATACCTTTAGGAGTACCCAATGACTTCACTCTTGATCCGTGGCGGCACTGTCGTCAACGCTGACCGGGCCTTCTTGGCCGATGTACTGACCCGCGACGGCAAGATCATCGCCGTGGGCGAGAACCTGACGACCCCGGTGGGCGCCACGGCGGTGGACGCTGGCGGCCAGTATGTGATGCCCGGGGGCATTGACCCGCACACCCACATGCAGCTGCCGTTCATGGGCACGGTCACCATGGACGACTTCTTTACCGGCACGGCGGCCGCCCTGGCCGGCGGCACCACCAGCATCATCGACTTCGTTATCCCCAGCCCGCAGCAACCGCTGATGGAGGCCTACCAGACCTGGCGCGGCTGGGCCGAAAAGTCAGCCTCTGACTACTCGTTTCACATGGCCATCACCTGGTGGGACGAGTCGGTGAAGCGCGACATGGGCACGCTGGTGGACCAGATGGCCGATGAGGTGAAGGCCTGCGCGACACGCTTGAGCACTCAGACCGGGCTGCCCATCCAGATTGAACTGGTGTCGAGCTACCCGGCGCAGGGCTTTCACGCCGACTGCATTGACGCGGTGGCACGCGCTGCCGCCAAACTGGGCTACTCCAACATGCCGGTGGTGTCCGGGGCCGGACATGACGCGGTGTACATGGCCAAGTTGGCCCCCACCGGCATGATCTTCGTTCCGTGCAAGGACGGCATCAGCCACAATGAGATTGAAGACGCCAAGCCCGAACACCTCGCCGCCGGGTGCAATGTGCTGCTGCACGCCATGCTGGAGCGCGCTGGAGTGTGAGATACGTGTTTTTCAAGCCAAACCGGCCTCTGGCCGGCGAATCTATTGAGATCGGAGCTATTTTTTCCATAGTTTCGTCGAGGCACAGGTGAGCCGTGGGCGAACCCAGGGCAGGCACAAAACCCTATCCCTGAAACGGCTTTGTCGCGACAATGCGGGCTGTAAGAAGTACGCGCGGCAGGTTTTGTCATGACAGTATTTTTCACGATGGACACCCCATGCCACTCACCTCTGCCTCCTTGCTCTCTGCCGTGTTTCAGCATCTGCCAGATGGGGTGTTCCTGATTGACCCGCAGAGCTCCAATATTCTGGATTGCAATCAGGCCGCCCTGGACCAGGTCGGCCTGGCCCGCCATGAGGTACTCGACCACTCCGTGCTCAGCCTGCAAAAAGATGTGGTGGGTTTTGAGCAGTGGGGGGCCATTGCTCAGGCCATTCGCGCCAGCGAGAGCTTTGTGTTCATCGGCCAGCACCGACACAAGAGCGGTGCCGAGGTGCCGGTGGAGGTGCACACCAGCCACTTCATGCAGGACGGCCAGGAGTACTTTCTGTCGGTAGCCCGCAACATCACCCAGCGCGTGGCGCTGGAGCAGGAACTACTCAGCCGCGACGCCCAGTTGCGCTTTGCGCTGACCCAGGCGTCCGACGGGTTGTGGGACTGGAACCTGCAGACCAACGAGGTGTTTTTCAGCCCCCAACTCAAGCGCATGCTGGGCTATGGGCCCCATGAAATGGCGCCTACGCTGGACACCTGGAGCCGCAACCTCCACCCGGATGACGCGCAGTGGGTGAGACGCTCGATTGACGAACACATCGCCGGTCTGCGAGAACGCTATGACTGCGAATACCGGCTGAAAAACCGCAACGGCCATTACCTGTGGGTGCATGACCGGGGCCGCGTCTGTGAACACGATGCCCAGGGTCGCCCGACCCGTGTGGTGGGCATGGTGCACAACATCACCGACCGCAAGGGCACCGAACTGGCCTTGCAGGAACTGGCCAGCCATGACCCGTTGACCGGCTTGCTGAACCGCCGGGAATGCGAGCGGCTGCTGGCGCAGCAACTCGCGCTGTGCGACCGGCTGGGGATCCCCCTGGGCTTGTGCTTCTTTGACCTGGACCACTTCAAGACCGTCAATGACCGGTTTGGTCACTTGGCAGGAGATCAGGTCTTGCGGCAAGTGGCGCAATTGATTGGGCAGCAAGTGCGCGCCACCGACCATTTGTTTCGGTGGGGTGGCGAGGAGTTTTTACTGGTGTGCCCCAATACACCCCTCCAGGACATGGCGGTGCTGGCGAACAAGCTGCGATGTAGCATCGAGCAACTTCAATGGCCCGACATTGCGGGCCTGGACTCAA
>CAZBKX010000675.1:0-2991 GCA_964492535.1 uncultured Rhodoferax sp.
CTGGCAGTGAGAATCGCAAGGTGTTGCCGGGATTGAGAAAGTTTGCGATAATCGTCGGTTCCCCCGATTGAGTTGGGGGAAATAGAACCGCGGCCCCTTGCTTTTTTGATAACTTTCAGAAGTTCAGGGCCGTTATTGAGCCCTTTAGGATTTCCAAAAAATGAAACGCACTTACCAGCCCTCCAAGATCAAACGCGCCCGCACCCACGGCTTTCTGGTTCGCATGAAAACCCGCGGTGGTCGCGCTGTGATCAATGCTCGTCGCGCCAAGGGTCGCAAGCGTTTGGCGGTCTAACTCTGGCCGCTAGCATGGCGAGCAGTTTCATTGCCGCACCTGTGCTGTCTCAAATTGCAGCGATTAAAAACCCGTAGCCAGTTTCAGGCCGCGCTGGCAGGCGGTACGGTAGCGCGTACAAATCACTTTGCATTGCATTGTGCGTCGCTGCCAATGGCGGCGAACAGTCAAAAAGCGATCGAAGCCGAGCAACTCAGCCCAGCGGCGGCGTCGTTATTTTCAGTACATGGCGTGTGGATGGGGGCCATGGTTCCCAAGCGTTGGGCCAAAAGGGCTGTGACGCGCAACGCCATTAAGCGTCAGATTTATAACGTGAGCCAAGAGTTTGAGGCATTGTTGCCAGTGGCTGCACATGTCGTGCGGTTGCGTTCAGGATTCGACAAAGCTCAGTTCATTAGCGCTACATCTGACGCACTGAAGGCGGCAGTCAATCAAGAGTTGCGACAATTGTTTACTCGGGCTGCGGCTTCAGCAGGTCTTCGTGCTGAGGTCAGGAAATGAAGGCGTTGTTGATTGGGTTCGTCAAAGGATACCGGCTATTGCTGAGCCCATGGCTTGGTTCTGGCTGTCGATTCGAGCCAACTTGTTCCGCGTATTCGTTGTCTGCGCTTCAAGCGCATGGCGCTGGGGCTGGAAGCTATCTAACGCTGAGGCGTCTTGTTCGCTGTCAACCTTGGTGCAGTGGCGGGCATGATCCCGTCCCGCAAGAAAAGCCTCGTTTTTTGTCTCAGCTAATTTTCTCTCCCACTAAAAAGAAGTCTCCATGAACGATATTCGGCGCACCATTTTGTGGGTGATTTTTGGTTTTTCGATTGTTCTGTTGTGGGATCAATGGCAGGTCCACAATGGCCGAAAAGCCACCTTTTTTCCTGGCTCGGTTCAGACGACGCCTGCTGCTGCTCCGCCTGTGGCGCCCTCATCAAGTGTGCCGACGGGTGTGCCCGCGTCCGGCAACTCGTCTGCAGGCGTCGCACAGGTGCCAGGTTCCCCTCTGCCTCTTGCTTCCACTGCGCCTGCTGTGCAGCGCGAGAAGATCACTATTCAGACCGATGTACTTAAGCTCACACTGGACTCCGAGGGCGGGTCTGTGGTGAAAGCCGAGTTCACCAAGCATCTGGACATGTTTGACAAAGCCAGGAATTTTGTGCTCCTGGACGACAACAAGGATCGCGTTTATCTGGCGCAAACTGGTTTGATCGCGGGAGAAGCCGGCGGCAGCTTTCCGACACACAAGACGGTGATGACGATCATGCCAGGCGAGCGCTCGCTCAAAGACGGTGAAAACGAACTTGTTATTCGCTTCGAGTCACCCGAAGTTGGCGGCTTGAAGTTGCTGAAGACGTTTACTTTGAAGCGTGGCTCCTATGCCATTGCTGTCAAGCATGAGGTGGTGAATGTGGGCGCAGCGGCTACATCTGCTCAGCTGTATCTGCAGTTGGTGCGTGACGGTAACAAGCCACCAGGCGAGTCTTCGTTCTACTTTACCTTTACGGGCCCCGCCATTTATACCGAGGCCAAAAAATATCAGAAGGTGGAATTCAGTGATATTGAAAAAGGCAAAGTGGATATCGAAAAGACGGCAACCAATGGCTATGTCGCCATGGTGCAGCACTATTTTGCGAGCGCCTGGATTTTGGGAGATGGCATCAATCGTGATCTCTTCATGCGCAAGGTTGACACAAATCTGTACGCGACAGGCATGATCACTCCTTTGGGGTCAATCGCACCAGGAAGCTCTAAAACGGTGGATGCGAATTTTTTTACAGGCCCACAGGAAGAGAAGGTTCTTGAGGCTTTGGCACCGGGCCTGGAGTTGGTTAAGGACTATGGATGGTTGACCATTTTGGCCAAGCCGTTGTACTGGCTTCTCGACAAGCTGCATAGTTTCATCAATAACTGGGGTTGGTCGATTGTGGCTCTGGTGGTGCTGTTGAAGGCGGCCTTTTATTGGCTCAATGCCAAGGCTTACGCCAGCATGGCGAAGATGAAGGCGGTTAATCCAAAGATCACTGAAATGCGCGAGCGTTTGAAAGACAACCCGCAGCAAATGCAACAGGAGATGATGCGGATTTATCGCGAGGAAAAAGTCAACCCCATGGGAGGCTGCTTTCCCATCATGATCCAGATCCCCGTTTTTATTGCCCTTTATTGGGTGTTACTTTCCAGCGTTGAAATGCGAAACGCACCTTGGGTGCTGTGGATTCACGACCTGTCTTCACCTGATCCGTTCTATATTCTGCCGCTCATCATGACGTTGACCACGGTGCTACAGACCGCTCTTAACCCGGTCCCGCCAGATCCGATGCAAGCCAAGTTGATGTGGTTTATGCCGCTGGCGTTCAGTGTGATGTTTTTCTTTTTCCCGGCAGGTCTGGTGCTGTACTGGATCACCAATAACATTCTGTCAATCGCACAGCAGTGGGTTATCAACACTCGCATGGGTGTGCCACCGCAGTTCAATTTGCCTAAGTTCAAATAGGGAACATGTTGCGATTCAGCCCACCTTGTGAGCGGGATCGCTGACATACATCGTGATGTTGCCACGCCACCAGGATCCTATTGTTGCGGTTGCTACGGCGTCTGGTCGAGGTGCGGTAGGCATTGTCAGGGTCAGCGGAAAGAGTCTCGATGCCTTGATTTTGGCTCTTTGCGGACGACAACTCAAGCCGCGAGAAGCCACCTACACGCCATTTCTC
>CAZBKX010000676.1:0-2542 GCA_964492535.1 uncultured Rhodoferax sp.
CCACGGCGCCACGCTGGGTGGCCATGCTGTTGAGCATGCTATTTCACGCGCCGGCATCGAGGCCGGCGAGGTGGATGACGTGATCATGGGCTGCGCCAGTCCTGAGGGCGCCACAGGCGCTAACATTGCGCGCCAAATTGCCCTGCGTGCGGGTTGCCCCATCACGGTCTCAGGCATGACGGTCAACCGTTTTTGCTCCAGTGGCCTGCAAACCATTGCGTTGGCGGCCCAACGCGTCATTGCCAATGAGGGCGACATTTATGTGGCAGGTGGCGTGGAGAGTATTTCCTGCGTTCAGCAGGATATGAATACGCACATGATGGCTGACCCTTGGTTGGCCAAGAACAAGCCGGAAATTTACTGGAACATGCTGCAGACGGCAGAAAATGTGGCCAAACGCTACGGCATCGGGCGTGACGCCATGGACGAGTACGGCGCAGCCAGCCAGCAACGGGCAACGGCGGCTCTGGCCGCAGGCCTGTTCACAGCCGAGATCGCGCCAATCACGGTCACCATGGGCGTTGCCGACAAGATCATGGGCCTGACGACCAAGAAGGTCACGGTGAGCCAGGATGAAGGCATCCGTGAAGGCACCACTCAGGAAGGCATCAGCGGCTTGCGCTCGGCAGTGCCCGGTGGCCTGATCACGGCAGGCAACGCCAGCCAGTTCTCGGACGGCGGTGGTGCGGTGGTCGTGATGCACGAAAAAATTGCAGAGCAAAAAGGACTCAAGCCCTTGGGTCGTTTTCTTGGCTTTGCCGTGGCCGGTTGTGAGCCGGACGAAATGGGCATTGGCCCGGTGTTTGCCATCCCCAAGGTCTTGGCGCGCTTGGGCTTGAGCGTGGGCGATATCGATTTGTGGGAACTCAATGAGGCGTTCGCGGTGCAGGTGCTGTACTGCCGCGACAAGCTGGGCATCCCTGCCGATCGCCTGAATGTGAATGGCGGCGCCATTGCCGTGGGTCACCCCTATGGGGTGAGCGGCCAGCGTCTCACCGGCCATGCTCTGATTGAGGGCAAACGTCGGGGTGCCAAGCGGGTGTGTGTCACCATGTGTATTGGTGGTGGCATGGGCGCGGCGGGCATTTTCGAAGTGCTCTAACTCCATCCGCCGCTCTGTTGCTTGGCGCAACGTGCGGCTTGTATCACAGGGGCTGGGTCGACTTGGGTAAGCGGCCCGGCTTTTTTTTGCTTTTGACCGGAGACAAGCATGTCATTGCGTTCCACCGTTGATTTTTTGTTGTTTGACTGGCTTGAAGCGGAGCATCTGAACGAGCGTGAGCGCTTTGCCGATCATTCCCGCGAGACCTTTGATGCCGTGCTGGACACCTGCGAGCGCATTGCCCGCGATAAATACGCACCTTTCAACCGCCTGGTGGACACGCAAGAACCCCACTTTGATGGCGAAAAGGTCATCTTGCCCCAGGCGACCCACGACGCGCAAAAGGCCTATGCCGAGTCTGGCATGCTGAGCGCTGCGCAAGACTACGAGATGGGCGGCATGCAGTTGCCTTACACCATTGAGGCGGCGGCCAACGCATTTTTCGCTTGCGCCTCGGTCAGTATCGGCTCGGGCATGCTCACCACCGGTAATGCCAATCTGCTCATGGTGCATGGGACGGCGCTGCAAAAAGCGGTCTTTTCAAAAAATGAATTTGCGGGCCGCTGGTCGGGCACCATGTGCCTGAGTGAGCCCCAGGCGGGCTCCAGCCTGAGCGATGTGGCCACCCGTGCGTTGCCCGATGGCGAGGGTTTTGAGGCCGACCCGCTGGGCGCACGCTACCGGCTCAAGGGCAACAAGATGTGGATCTCCGCAGGAGAACATGAGTTGACCGAAAACATCATCCATCTGGTGCTGGCCAAGATTCCCGGACCGGACGGCAAGCCAGTGGCGGGCACCCGGGGTATCTCGCTGTTCATCGTGCCCAAAAAAATGGTGAATCCCGCCGGTGAGTTGACTGGTGAGCGCAACGACGTGGCACTGGCTGGCCTCAACCACAAGCTGGGCTGGCGCGGCACCACCAATACGCTGCTCAATTTTGGCGAAGGCAAGTACCCTGTCCTGAGTACGGGCGGCGGGCTGGACGGGCAGGGCGCGGGGGCAGTCGGGTACCTGGTCGGCAAACCGGGTGAGGGCTTGCGCTGCATGTTCCACATGATGAACGAAGCGCGCATTGGGGTGGGCATTGCCGCCACCATGCTGGGGCTGGCAGGCTACTACGCCTCACTGGACTACGCTAAAAATCGTCCGCAAGGCCGACCACTGGGTGCGGGAGGAAAGGATGCGTCTCAGCCCCAGGTGCGCATCATTGAACACGCCGACGTCAAGCGCATGCTGCTGGCCCAAAAGGCTTACGGCGAAGGCGCTTTGGCATTGGAGTTGTACTGCGCCCGCCTGGTGGACGAGCAGCACACGGGGGATGCCCAGTCCGCCGATGACGCCCGCTTGCTGCTGGAGGTGCTCACCCCGATTGCCAAAAGCTGGCCGAGCGAATGGTGTCTGGAAGCCAACTCGTTGGCCATTCAGGTGCATGGTGGCTAT
>CAZBKX010000677.1:0-4992 GCA_964492535.1 uncultured Rhodoferax sp.
CCGTCTGGGTGCCCACGGCGGCCTCGTCAATCGGAGCGAAGTAGCTTGGCCAGCCACAGTGAGACTCAAACTTGGTGCCTGCGTCAAACAGCGGTTTTCCGCAGCAGATGCAGTTGTAGACGCCCGCATCTGAGGTGGCCTCGTATTTTCCTGTGTAGGCGCGCTCAGTGGCTTCATGGCGCGTGATCTCGAAAGCGTGGGGTTCGGCGCCTTTTTCATCGAGGAGGGCGCGCCACTCGGCGTCTGTTTTTTCTATTTTGTAGGTCATGGTGTCATCCGGGTTGTGGGGTTCAGGAGCTGCAGCTGATTTCAATGCTGCTCGCCCAATCGGGCGGGAAGTCGGCATGCTCATCGAAGCCGGGGTGTTCGTCAAAAGGCGATTCAAGCAACATCAGTAGGGTGTCGACTTGCGAAAAGTCTTTAAGTTTCGCTTTTTGAATAGCTTGTTCTCCCAAATGGTTGCGCAAAACAAACTTGGGGTTGGCCTTTAGCATCAAATCGGCCGCTAGCCGGCGATTTATATCGCTTGTTCTAGCAGAGTATCGTAGCAGCCAGGCCTGAATGCCGGATTGATCGACAAAGAGGTCACGCACAGCTTGGGTGTCGGTGCCCGCGTTGGAGTGGCTCAGGCGGCGCCAGAAAATGGTGTAGTCCACCCGTTCGCTGGCCAGCAGTTTCAGGATGTCTTCAATCAGGAACCGGTCCGAGGGGGCAGCGTCTGGCGTGCAGTCAAGCAAGCCGAGTTTCGCGCACATCAGGGCTTCAAAGGTTGCCGGGAAAACGCTCTTGTAAGACTCCAGGGCGGCAATGGCCAGGTCCTGCTCACCAATGAGTGGCAAGAGCGCCTGGCCCAGGCAATACAGGTTCCAGTAGGCCATGTTGGGCTGCTTGTTGAAGGCATAGCGGCCCTGGTTGTCGGAGTGGTTGCAAATATGGCCAGGGTTGAAGCCATCAAGAAATTGGAATGGCCCATAGTCGATGGTCAGGCCCAGAATGCTCATGTTGTCTGTATTCATGACCCCATGGCAAAAACCAACCGCCTGCCACTGCGCCACCATGTGCGCTGTGCGCTCGCTGACACACTGCAAGAGATTGGCATAAGGGTTGCCTTCGAACGCGGGGCTGGTGCGGCATGTCGGGTAAAAACGCTCAATCACATAGTCGGCCAGGACTCTGAGTTGGTCGTGTTGACCGCTGTGCGAGAAATGTTCAAAGTGACCAAAGCGCACAAAACTCGGCGCCACCCGGGTGACCACGGCAGCGGTCTCGGTGGTTTCACGGCGTATGGGCGCGTCCGAGCCTGTCACGCACAACGCGCGTGAGGTCGCAATGCCCAGGCCCTGCATGGCCTCGCTGCACAAAAACTCCCGAATGCTGGACCGCAACACCGCCCGCCCGTCGCCCATGCGGGAGTAGGGCGTGAGGCCCGCGCCTTTGAGTTGCATCTCCAGCCCGCCGGTTTCACCGAGCAAAATCGCGCGACCATCCCCCAGCTGGCCTGCCCAGTGGCCAAACTGATGCCCGCTGTAGACGCTGGCCAAGGGCTGGGTGCCACGCAGGGGCAGGTTGCCCGTGAGGACATCAAGCAGTTCATCCGAGTCAAGCCAGTTGGCATCCAGCCCCAGTGTGCGAGCCACAGAAGGGCTTCGGCCCACCCAATAGGGCGCGGGCAGGGGATGAGGGGCGAGAGACGTGAAGAAGCCGTTGCCGAGTTGAGCAAAGCTGTTGTGCCACTGCAGTCCGACATCCAGCGCGCCTGTGTTTTTTGAGTCCTTGGTCATCCTCAGATTGTCTCCCGGCGTGCTGTTGCACAGGGCGGGCAAGGTTATCAGCGTGGTGGGCTGCGTCTTAACGGGCAGGGCTGGTGGGGTCATCGGGCTCTGAAAAAATGAAACGAGTCAGCGCCTCTTCACCAGCAATGCTCACCCGCCCGAAATCCAGCGTGACCAGCCCACGCTGCACCAGCGATTGCAGTGCCTGATTGGTTGTTTGCCGCGACACTCCGACCAGATTGGCCAACTCGTCCTGGGACAGGCTCAGTCTTCGGGTTCGGTCCCAAAACAGGCGGCTCAGTGAGAGCGCAACACGCTGCTCGGCCGTGCGCAAGCGGCTGGCCTCGATGAGCGCCATGGCCTGGCTGACCCGAAAATTGAGCAGGTCAGTCAAAAAGTGGTTGAACTGAAGGCTGGTTGACCGGAGGTGATTGAAATCCGCCAACGGCAGGCAAAACAACTCGGTGTCGCGTAATGCGATGACCTCGTAGCGTCGAGGCTCACTCTTCAAGGCGGATCCCTCGCCAAACCAGTTGCCACTGGCCACGCCCAGAAAAGAAGATGATCGCCCCTTGACTGGGGCTGTCTGTATTTTGATAAGACCTGAAAAAACCGCGTACCAGCCGCAAACCGGCACATTGGCTTGCAGCATGACTTCCCCCTTCTTGCCTTTGATCGACTCGATCTTTTCACAAAGATGGCTTTGCTGTGAACGTGGCAGATGAGAGAACCAGGGGTAGACAGCCAGAAAATTGGAAATCGGCAAATGGTTGTTGGGGAACATGGGATTCAAGGATGACCGTCATGCGGGTTCATGGGCTGACTTGTCGTCCATGCGACACCTGTTGAGCGAGAACCAACCCAGCGGCAAAATCGCTTTCGCCTAACCCGCCCAATGATACGGACTGCGGATCCTCAGTTCCATTGTTTCCACCGCAACAACCAGGCGGCCTTGGCGGGCTAAAAACAGCAGTACCATGCGTTTGACCCCCTTCATGGCCGTCAGATACATGTTGCTTTGAGCGGTTCTGCAAGATTTCAATGTCAATAATTTTCAGGAGTTCTTTCATGCTCGGTTTGATGCAAAGCCACGAATTACTCATATCGTCACTGATCGAGTTTGCCGAACGCCACCATGGCGAAGGCGAAGTTGTTTCGCGCAGGGTTGAGGGCGACATACACCGCTGCACCTACAAAGACATTGGCTCCCGTGCGAAGCAGGTCGCCAACGCGCTGGACGGCATGAAGTTACCCTTTAGCGACCGGGTTGCCACCCTGGCCTGGAACGGCTACCGCCACTTGGAACTCTATTTTGGCGTGAGTGGCTCTGGCCGCGTTTTGCATACTCTGAATCCACGCCTTCACCCCGATCAAATTGTCTGGATTGCCAACCACGCCGAAGACTCGGTGTTGTGCTTTGACATGAGCTTCTTGCCCATTGTCAAAGCCGTGCATGGTCGCTGCACCACCATCAAACATTTTGTGGTCATGTGCGATGCCGACAAATTGCCTGCCGACACGGGCATCCCCGGCCTGATCAGCTACGAGGCCTGGATTGGCGCGCAGCCCAACACCTACCAATGGCCCTCATTTGACGAGAACTCCGCCTCCAGCATGTGCTACACCAGCGGGACCACGGGCAACCCCAAGGCCGCGCTGTACAGCCACCGCTCCACCATGCTGCATGCTCTGGCCGGTGCGCTGCCAGACGCCTTGAGCATGAGCGCCCGCGACACCGTGCTGCCTGTAGTGCCCATGTTCCACGTCAACGCCTGGGGCTTGCCTTATTCTGCGGCCATGACGGGCGCCAAACTGGTGTTCCCGGGGCCCGCCATGGATGGCAAATCGATCTTCGAGCTGATCGAAACCGAGGGTGTGACCTTTGCTGCCGGCGTGCCCACCGTATGGCAGATGATGTTGGGCCACATGCAGGCTGGTGGCCTGCGCTTCAGTACCCTCAAGCGCACGGTCATCGGCGGGTCTGCCTGTCCGCCCGCCATGATTACGGCATTCAACGACGTGTATGGGGTTGAAGTGTTGCACGCCTGGGGCATGACAGAGATGTCGCCGCTGGGGACGGTTTGCACCCTGAAGAACAAGCATTTACCCATGAGTCCTGATGACAAGATGAAGGTCCGTCTCAAGCAGGGCCGCGGCATCTTCGGGGTGGACATGAAGATCGTCGATGACCAAGGCCACGAGTTGCCATGGGATGGCAAAGCCTACGGTGACCTGCTGGTCAAGGGCCCCTGGATCATCAGCAATTACTACAAAGGCGAGGGCGACTCACCGCTGGTCAATGGCTGGTTTCCAACGGGCGACGTCGCCACGATTGATCCGGACGGTTACATGCAAATCACCGACCGCAGCAAAGATGTGATCAAGTCCGGTGGCGAATGGATCAGCTCCATTGATGTGGAGAACATTGCCATGGCACACCCCGCTGTGGTCATGGCGGCCTGCATCGGCATGAAACATCCCAAGTGGGACGAGCGCCCCATCATTGCCGTGGTCAAGAAGCCAGGCTCCGAGGTGTCGCGCGATGAGCTCATCGCGTTCTATGAGGGCAAAACCGCAAAGTGGCAGATTCCGGATGACGTCGTGTTTGTCGACGCCATTCCCCTGGGTGGCACCGGGAAAATGCAAAAGACCAAACTGCGCGAGATGCTCCGCGACTACAGCCTGCCTGACGCCTGATGGTCACCTGTGCGACCGCCCGTTTTCAAGGCTGTCGCATGGGTGATTCATCCTAGGGAATTCCCTCGTGGCTCGATACCCGATTGGCTTTAACCTTTGTATTTGTTGATTGTCTGAAACCCAGGAGATTCTTAAGATGAAATTCGCGATGAAACTCGCTGCCGCCACGGCAGCCTTGGTTTGTGTTGGCGGTGCATTCGCGCAAAAAGGCGAAGTGGTGAAAATGGTCCGTATTGATCCGTTGACCGGCCTGCTCGGACCGGTGGGGGTCAGTCAGATCAAGGGTTACCAGTTTTTTGCTGAAAAATTCAGCGGTGCGGGCAACCCGGCCGGCGTTAAGTTCGAAGTGACCGCCATCGACAACAAGCTCAGCCCCACCGAGAGCTTGAATGCACTCAAGGCAGCCATTGACCAGGGAGCGCGTTACATCATTCAGGGCAACGGCTCCTCCGTGGCGCTTGCGCTGACCGACGCTGTCACCAAATACAACGAGCGCAACCCCGGCAAAGAAGTGCTCTACCTG
>CAZBKX010000678.1:0-1753 GCA_964492535.1 uncultured Rhodoferax sp.
ACGAGCTTGCCTTGGTGCATGGGGATTTTTGCGGTTTCCCGCCCAAAAACCCCAAGTCTGAGCTTCGACGTTCAAATCGAGACCAGACTGAAACACCAAATTTTGCAAGCAAATCATTAACTTACGATACTCCGACGTAACAACGTTGGGACACTACTGATGTCTGACAAATTAATTATTTTTGACACCACATTGCGCGACGGTGAGCAGTCTCCTGGAGCGTCCATGAACAAGGACGAGAAGCTGCGCATTGCGCGCCAACTGGAGCGTCTGCGCGTTGACGTCATTGAGGCCGGCTTTGCGGCAAGTTCCAATGGTGATTTCGAGGCCGTACAAAGCATTGCAAACGCCATCAAGGACTCCACGATTTGTTCCCTGTCGCGGGCCAATGACCGCGACATCTCAAGAGCCGCCGAGGCCCTCAAAGGGGCCAACAGCGCTCGCATCCACACCTTCATTGCAACCTCTGCGCTGCACATGGAAAAGAAGCTGCGCATGACACCCGACCAGGTGTTCGAGCAAGCTCGCCTGGCCGTCCGCTTCGCACGCAATCTCGTGAACGATGTTGAATTCAGCCCTGAAGACGGCTACCGCAGCGATGTCGACTTCCTGTGCCGCGTCATCGAGGCCGTCATAGATGAAGGCGCCACCACCATCAACGTGCCTGACACCGTTGGTTATGCCGTTCCTGAGCTGTATGGCGCATTCATCAAGAACCTTCGCGAGCGAATTCCGAACTCCGACAAAGCCATCTGGTCTGTCCACTGCCACAACGATTTGGGCATGGCCGTCGCCAACTCCCTGGCGGGCATCAAGATTGGTGGTGCGCGCCAGGTTGAATGCACAATCAACGGGCTCGGCGAGCGAGCCGGTAATTGCAGCCTCGAAGAAGTCGTCATGGCCGTAAAAACCCGCCGCGACTACTTTCAACTGGACTTGGGCATTGATACCAAGCACATTCTGGCTGCAAGCCGCATGGTCAGCCAAACCACCGGTTTCATCGTGCAGCCCAACAAGGCCGTGGTCGGTGCCAACGCATTTGCCCATGCCTCCGGCATCCATCAGGACGGCGTTTTAAAAGCGCGCGATACCTACGAAATCATGCGAGCCGAGGACGTCGGCTGGAGCGCCAACAAAATTGTCCTGGGCAAACTCAGCGGCCGCAATGCATTCAAGCAACGCCTGCTTGAACTGGGCGCGCAAATGAGCAGCGAGGTCGAAATCAACGCCGCCTTTTCCAAATTCAAGGAATTGGCCGACCGAAAGAGCGAGATTTTTGACGAGGACATCCTGGCGCTGGTGAGCGACGAAAGCGTCACAACCGAGAAGGAGCAATACGGCTTTGTCTCCCTCTCGCAGCACAGCGAGACCGGTGAGCGCCCGCAGGCCAGCATCGTCTTCACCATTGACGGCAGGGAAGTTCAAGGCTCGTCTGACGGAAACGGACCCGTCGATGCCTCCCTCAAAGCCATCGAGTCCCATATCAAGAGCGGTGCAGAGATGGTGCTCTACTCCGTCAATGCCATCAGTGGTTCCACAGAAAGCCAAGGCGAGGTGACCGTGCGCTTGCAAGACGGCGGGCGTGTGGTCAATGGCGTTGGCGCTGACCCCGATATTGTTGTTGCATCAGCCAAAGCCTACCTGAGCGCATTAAACAAGTTGCACAACAAGTCAGATCGGGTTGCGGCGCAAGGCTAGCGAAATTCCGGCCTTCGGGCCTTCGGACCTGTTTTATGAAGAAAGCCGTGTAAGT
>CAZBKX010000679.1:0-1916 GCA_964492535.1 uncultured Rhodoferax sp.
GGCCGGCGGCGACGGCCCCGCGGGCGATGCGGACGGCGTGGCACGCCTTGAAGCTCGTGAGCAGCGCCAGGAAGAACCGCTGGCGGATCACGCCCTGCGAGACGCCAGCCTGCGCCCAGCGGACGACGCAAGCGTCGTACAGCCGCCGCTCACCACAGGACAGCGGGCACATTGTGAGCTCGATCGAAACGCCCTGCATGCTGATCTGGCGCGAGGCCAGCAGTCCCTCGCGCTTGAGGTGCACCGCGAGGACCTCGGCCGCCGCGCAGCCGAAACGGCGCATGTGCCCGAGGAAGATCGAAAACGTCGCAAACCCCGTCCCGGGGCCCCACAGTCGGAGGCGCTCCAGCACACCCAGGTGATCCAGCCGGGAGGCACTGGTGGCGGTCGAGTAGAGCACGCGCGCCTCGGGCAGCGCGATCTGCAGGCGATGCACGACGCTGGCCGTCTTGGATTTCATGCTGTTGGCGACGTGGACCTCGTCGAGCACGATGACCGCGTCCGGACCTGCAGACCAGAGCCACGTAATCAGGTCGTCGACCTGGCGATGCAGCGCCGAGTACGTACGAAAGCGAATGTTGTTGTCCCAGACGAGCCGCCCCGCCGCGTCCACGGCCCGGACGTCGCGCTGCGCATCCGCGTACAGGCTCGCGGAGGTGCTGATCCACACCCCGCGCGCGGCGGGGGACCGGCACTGCATCTCGAGCAGCGTTGCGGCGCACACACGGCCCTTGCCCAGCCCGGTCGAGTCCCCCAGGAGAAAGCCGTGCCCCCGCTGAAACGCCGCAAAAATGGCGGCCACGGTCTCGACCTGCAGGGTCGACAGCGCGCCCGTCCGGGGCTGCCGCACGCTGTCGGCCGTCGCGGGGTGTTCGGGCCACACGGCGGCGAGGGTGGTGGACTCGACCACGTCCGCCGGGTGCGCCACGTCCTCGGGGCCGTAGGGCCGGTACTGCACAAACAGGTCATCCATGGCTACTGATTGACTCGGACTTGATATTTTAATTCTTGTGTCCCAGAAAATTTGAAACAAGAGAGAAAAAAAAACAAGTCCGGTCTGCAAACGCGCGAGCCAAGCCGGGCGACCCAGCCGCGGTTCGCCGACCAGCTGCTGCATGATTTTCAGAGGCTCGGCGGGTCCAGGAACCCCCGACGGGGACCACGGATCGTACTGCATTTGTGATTAAAATCGAAATTCATTCTGGGACCCTGGACCCTGGACCCTCGACCCCTGTGGACCCCTGGACCCTGGACCCTCGACCCCTCGACCCCTCGACCCCTGGACCCTCGACCTTCGACCCTCGACCCTCGACCCTCGACCCTCGACCCTTGACATGCCCGTCTGTCGACGCGCCATGATTTAACGATATTTATGCATTTGTGCATTTAAAAAAAAGAAAATCCGGGAAAATTTGACGGTCGCACATGCCTGAGCGAGCACGGATTGAGAACATGGAGATTGAGTGTGCACGAAAGCCAGCCCGGGCTCTGTCGGATTTCAAGCGCACAAAGGGTCCAGATTTCCAGACATTGGGCGAGCAGGCCCACGTCCTGTGGACCGACCCCCGTTGGCCCCATGGTCTTTACCCCTGCCAGATCGTGGCTTACAAGCCGGACGGGCTGGATGTGCCTTCGGGGCACGCGTGCGTCATGTACCCCGACCAGTCGTACGACATTCATCTCAACCAAGATGTGTTGATTAAACCGCGCCAGCTGCCCGCCGTGCTCATGCAGGCTTGCTCCGAGCTGGGTCAGGAAATTCCGGAGACACAAGTCCGTGCCGCCCTGCAGATTTGGGTACCCACGCTCGAGGATGTCACGCAGCTCGTGCATCCATGTGGCATCGTCGTGCGAATGGTGAACGCCGAGTCGCAGTTGGTACCCGAGGCCGTCATGATAGCCCGCTCCGATTCGGG
>CAZBKX010000680.1:0-1534 GCA_964492535.1 uncultured Rhodoferax sp.
CTTTTCTGTCGAGCTTCTCCGAGATCCTGAGCGCTGCCTACGGCATCCAGGGTTTCATCGAGGCGTTCAACAGCGTCACGGCCGCCTTGACCTCCGGGCTTCTGGCGTCCCTGGCCATTGCCGAGCAAATGCGCCAGGAACACAACCAGCGGCTTGACGCCCAAGCGGAGTTGCAACACACCTACGACGCCATGCCAATTGGCTTGTTCACGCTGGATCTGCAGGGTCGATTTATCAGCGCCAACCCAGCGCTGCTGCGCAAGCTGGGAGAGATCAGTCTGATGGAGGGTGAACAGTCGTGGGCTCAGCACTTTGGATCCGATGCCTGGGTGCAATTACACCGTATGGTGCACGACCATCAAGTCAATGAGATGGTGATCAGCGGGGCCCGCTTGTCCGGTGACCATGCGTTCAAACGCTTTCTGGTCAGGGCCACGCTGTCGCGCAGCAAGATCGAAGGCTCATTGCAAGATGTCACTGATAAATCCAGAGCCATGGAGAAACTGAATTTTCTGGCCAACCACGACTCTTTGACCGAAGTACTGAACCGCCGAGGCATCGGGCGTCAACTCGCACAGGCCATTGACAAGGTGCAAGACGGCAAGCTGCTGTCGCTCGGCTACCTGGACCTGGACCGGTTCAAGCTCATCAATGACCTGTACGGTCATGCGGCCGGGGACGAAGTGCTGCGCCAGGTTTGCCAACGGGTGTCGAGCATGATCTCGGGTGATGTCCAGTTTGGCAGGGTGGGCGGCGACGAGTTCGTGCTGGTGTACGGCGACTTGCCCATCGAGCTGGCCACGCTCTTGTGTCGGGGGATCATTGACGGGATCAGCACCCTGCCCTACCGGGTCGGTGACAAGGCGTTCCACGTGCGCGGCTCGATCGGTCTGGTGGAGGTCAGCCCCGGCATGAAGGTGAATGACGCCATGTCCTCCGCCGATCGCGCCTGCCGCCAGGCCAAGTCGGCGACCCCTACAGGGCTGGTGGTCTATGAGCGGGACGCTCCTGCGTTTGAGCAGCATGAGGCTGAACTCAAGTTGATCGCCCTGCTAGCGTCCCCTGCCGCAACGGACGGCTTGTACCTGGAGATGCAACCCATCATGTCGCTCACAGCGCCGCATGATTCACTCAATTTTGAGGTTCTTTTGCGCATGCGTGACGCCCAGGGCACTGTGGTGCGCACCGATTACCTGATTGCCGCTGGTGAGGCCAGCGGCCAGATGGGCATGATCGATCGCTGGGTGCTCGCCACCACCCTGGCCTGGCTGAAGCAGAACGAGAAACAGCTGCACAACACGCGCTTCGTGTGCATGAACTTGAGCGGGGCATCCCTGAACGACGAGCAATTTTTGCAGGATGTGTACGCCACGCTGGAGCAAAATTTGCCCTTGGTGAGCAAGCTGTGCCTTGAGATCACTGAGAGCGTGGCCCTGCACGACGTGGGCAACACACGCCGGTTTGTTGACAAGGTGAGGGGCTATGGGGCCAAGGTGGCACTGGACGATTTTGGCGCCGGCTACACCTCATTTTC
>CAZBKX010000681.1:0-1571 GCA_964492535.1 uncultured Rhodoferax sp.
TCGGCGACCAGCTCCATCACGGTGCCGTAAGCACCAGGTTTGGCAGAGCCGTCCTTGCGGGCGTCGTGTGCCAGCAACATTTGGGCTGTGGCTTTGAGTTGCTGCACCTCACGCGCCAGTTGCGCCTGGCTGCGGGCACGCTTTTTGTAGCCGCGCACGGTGTCGCTGATTTCGGCCAGATAGCGGGTGCGGGCTGCCGGCACCACCGGCGTCTGGTTGGTGCTGTAGCGCACAGCCACCTGCGGCAAGTGCGGCTCGCCCAGTGTCAGACCCAACTCACCCAGGCGAATTTTGAGCGCCTGGTACAAGGCCGTCACGCCATCGTCGTTGAAACGCGCGGCCATGGTGCCAAACACCGGCATCTGGCCTGCCGGTGTGGTCCAGGCCTCCTTGTTGCGCTGCACTTGTTTGGCCACGTCGCGCAGGGCATCGAGCGAGCCCTTGCGGTCGAACTTGTTGATGGCCACAAACTCGGCAAAGTCGAGCATGTCGATTTTTTCCAGCTGACTGGCGGCGCCAAACTCGGGCGTCATCACGTACAGCGGCACATCCACATGCGGCACGATGGCCGCGTCACCCTGGCCAATGCCGGAGGTTTCCACCACGATCAAGTCAAAACCCGCGACCTTGCAGGCCGCGATCACGTCGGGCAGGGCCGCACTGATCTCGCTGCCAAAGTCGCGCGTGGCAAGGGATCGCATAAAGACGCGAGGGCCCTGGCTCCAGGGGTTGATGGCGTTCATGCGGATGCGATCGCCCAGCAACGCCCCGCCGCTCTTGCGCCGCGAGGGGTCAATGCTGATCACGGCCACCCGCAGGTTGTCGTTTTGGTCCAGCCGCAAGCGACGGATCAACTCGTCGGTGAGGGAAGACTTGCCCGCGCCACCCGTGCCGGTGATACCCAAGACAGGTATTTTTTTAGTAGCAGCCAAGGCACGTATCTCGCCGGCTAGAGCCAATAATGACTCAGAACGCGCCCCTTTTCCCTCACCGGCCGCTTTTTCGTTCTCCAGAGCGGTGATCAATTGCGCCAGGGCGCGCCAGCTCATTTCGGTGTGGCCCTGAATGGCGTCGATGCTTGTGGGCGCGTAGGCCGTCAAATCCTTGTCGCAGCGCATCACCATCTCGCCAATCATGCCGGCCAGCCCCATGCGCTGGCCGTCTTCAGGGCTGAAGATGCGCGACACACCGTAGGCCTGCAACTCCCTGATCTCCGGCGGAACAATCACCCCGCCGCCCCCGCCAAACACCTGAATGTGCGAGCCGCCCCGGCTCTTGAGCAGGTCCACCATGTACTTGAAGTACTCCACATGCCCGCCCTGGTACGAGCTGATGGCGATGCCCTGCACGTCCTCCTGCAGGGCGGCCGTCACCACCTCGTCCACACTGCGGTTGTGCCCGAGGTGAATGACCTCGGCGCCCATGCCCTGCAAAATACGCCGCATGATGTTGATGGCGGCGTCATGGCCATCAAAGAGGGAGGCTGCGGTGACAAAGCGCACCTTGTGCGTGGGGCGGTAGTTGGCGAGGGCCTTGAATTCGGCGGACAGGTCGGTCATGGAAAAAGCTCC
>CAZBKX010000682.1:0-5723 GCA_964492535.1 uncultured Rhodoferax sp.
AGGGCATGATCCGTTGGCAACCGAAACGGTGACACGCTATCCGTGATGATCACTTGCCCGATAGATTCATCGCACAGAACCTCAGCAGCTGAACCCACGAACAGACCATGCGCTGCAAATGCCAGCACTTGCCGTGCACCAGCCCCGCGCAAGGCCACGGCCGCCCGGCGCATCGTGTCTCCACTGGCAATGAGATCGTCAAGCAGCAGCACCGTCATGCCATTGACGTCCCCAGCTACCAGGTTGTCGCTGCTCACCAGTCCGGCGCTGCGGCGCTTGTCCACCATCGCAAACCCGACCGGTCGCCCCAGCGTCAAAACGAGTGACTCACGCCAGAGTTGCGCTCGCTTGACGCCCCCCGGGTCCGGCGATGCCACGGCAACAGCCTGCTCAATCAGCCCCTCAGAGACCATGGCTTCAAAAGCAGAGTGTGCCTCGATATGAAAGGTGGGACAACGAAACGCGTTTTGAAACGCGGCAACGTTATGGGCTTCCAATACGAAGATCTGGGCAATGCCTACGGCCTCAAACAGCTGTGCGATGTAACGCAAGGTCACCGGATCAAAGGGTTTGGTTTGCCGGTCCTTGCGGGCATAGGCCAGGTAAGGCACCACGGCGCTCACTCGCGCGCACCCGTGCTCTCGCAGGGTGGCCATGAACATCAAAAGTTGGCAGAGCTTGTCATGCGGGCTCTCTGATGACCCGCCATACAGGCTGTGCAGCACGTAGGCATCCTGGCCACGCGGGTCACTCAGGGGCCGCAGCTTGTGTTCACCATCCTCAAAATGACGATTCTCAAACGGTGCCAAGCCCACACCCAATTCAGTGGCCAGTGCCCGTGAAAAGGAGGTGTCCGTATCGAGCCCGTAGAGCAACATTCGCGAGTACCCCTCAAGCTTTCACTGCGCCAGGCTCTCCCCAATGGGCCACGGAGAACGCCGCCAAAAAACGATCAACGTCGCCGGTTGGCAAATGATCAATGCCGGCAGCCCCGGCCCTGCCATCCCCGCCAAACTGGCGACACAACGCCGCAGCGCCCCCCGATGCACTCAAGGGTGCACGCACGCTCACCCGCAGTGTGCCCACGCCGCCAGGCTGGAGGATGGCATGCGCACACTGGGGCTGGCTGGCCGCCAGCGCATTGGCCAGCACACCAACCACTCGCCGGCACCAGGGCGCATCAGGCAAGAGGTAAACGCGCCCTGTCGCGTTGTCCCACTGCGGCTTCAAGGCTGTGGCGCGGGCAAGGTCATCTTGTCGCAAGGCATCCAGTTCCAGGGCGATGGGCTCATTCCAGACCAGGTCCAGCGGGTTGCGGTAACAAACCAAAATTTCATACAAGCGCTCAGGCGCCACATGAACGTCCTGCACGCTGTCGCCATAGGCGTTGTAGTTGATCGACTCGCCCAGTCTTTGCAAGCGTGATCGATCTTCCACGCCCAACCCCATGCTGACCGCCAGCGCATGGGCCACCGCGGTAAGGTTGTCACCATACGCGCCGACAAGTGCCCAGGCTTGGTACGCGCCCCCCAAATAGCGGTTGACCAACAAGCTCGTGCAGACACCGCTGGCGATGTTGATATGCGCATCGAGCAGGGGGTGCGACAGGGCTTCACCGGGTTCATGGTGGTCAAAATAACGCACGTGCGCGCCACTGTGAAGCAAGCGCAGCAAGGCTTGCCGATTGCGCAGCATGGACACATCGCACACCAACACGTGATCGCCCGGCTGGGCCTGAACTCGTTGCAGTAACTCAATGTCGCGTTTCAAACCCGTCACTAACCGGGACGTCGCGGGCTGGTGCAAGCGCCATTGAACGACAGCACACAGGCCGTCTGCATCGCCGTTGCAGACGTCGATCTGGTTTGTCAGGGGCATGTCGTCATAGAGGTCAAAAATTCATGGGCAAGCGGATGGTCAGGGACACATCGGGGGTATCCCGCGTGAGCCCCGCGCCCACCGAGACGTTGAGGGATGTTGTGTTGCTGAGCCGGTAAGAATAGCCCAGCAACAAGGTCGCCAGCTGGGTTCTTACAGACCCTGCCGCTGGCTGGCCGTTGATCAGGGTTCGCGCAATCGAACTGTGGTCGTAACCTATGCTGAACGATGATTTTTCATTCAAGGCCAGCCCCATACCAAAGTTGAATCCAAGGACATTCCCTGGCGCAATCCGGCCCAAATACTCTTGCGCGCCATTGAGAACCGTTCGACTGACATCATTGCGCGGAAAGTTGTGCATGTAGGTCACGCTACCAAAAAAAACGGCTGGGTCCGACGGATAGAGCATGGTCAGTCCGGCTTGCAGCGAATAAAAACCCGATCCGCTGGGCAAATCAAGCGGCAGGCCAGTGCCTGTGGTGTTGCCCACGCAACGCTGGGCACAGTCGGTCACCACCTCAAACGGACTGGTGCCTGTGCGGCTTTTCAGGCGCAAGGCGCCGATGTAGAACGGCTTGTCGACGCCGCCGTCATTCAACTGGTAGCGGGCACCGATTTCAAGATCGCCCATGTGTCTGCCGCTGCTGGAGAAGACGCTTTCATTGGCTGCGCCCTGGAAGATTTCGCGACTCACAGTGGCGTCGGACCGATAGACATAGGGCGCCCTGACCTCAAGCTCAAGCCGCTTGGTGACGCCAAAACGTGCCGCGAGCGCACCGGTGACCGTGTTGCGTTTGACCTCACGCACGTCAATCAGGCCAATCAGGAGCGCGGGAATGACGGTGTACCCCACCAACGCCACCCGGTTGCTTGACGAATAGCCATACTGAACCGAGGGCTCCAACACATACTGGCCCGGCTGGGTGAGCACACCTGGCTGCTCAAAGATGGGCGCAACCTCGGGCGGGCGCCCCTCACTGGCAGGCGCTTGGCCCACGGGCGCATTGCCTTGCTGAGACGCCTGCGCCAGCACGGCAGGCTGCCCCGCAGCGCCAGTGCCCCGCTGCGTTGCCAACACATCCTGGCCGACCATCCCGCGAAGCGCATCAAGTGCCGCCTGTTGCTGAATGACCCGACGCTCCAGCGATTCAACCAAGTTACTTTGCTGGACATACTGCTGACGCAACCACTCCACTTGCTGCAACATCTGCTTCTGGTCGACTAGTTCCTGATGGATGGCATCCAGTCGCGACTCCGTGTTTTCAGCTTGCCCTGCCAATGACTGGGCGTGTGTTGCGCCCCCTATCAATAACAAGGCAGCACAACTCACCGCCGTAAAAGCAGTTGATTCAGGACGCACCATGACTGAGTTCTCCAATTGACCAAACACCCTTGCAGTGTTGAGGAATGCGGCCAATTCAACATTGCGCAATGTCAATTTAACCTTCTGTACGGACAAGTCGCTGGTGCCGGTCCTGGTGCGAAATATCAAGCCATTTACCACCCGGGATCGCTACGCTAGCGTGAATGACCAGAAAGAACTGCACATGTCGTCAAGAGCGTTGCTGAGCCTGACTTTGGGCGAACCATCGCCTTGGAGCACTCCCCCCGTGTTGATGTCGTCTTGGGATGTGTGCGGCGCCAGTGACCTGAACAGCGCGCGCAAAGCGCTCAAGGAGCGGCACTATCCAGTAGGCTTGTTACTGCTCATCAGTGCCAGTGACCATGAGGTTGGTGAAGTGGACGCCCTTCTGGAGGCTCACCAGTCGACACAGTGGGTCGGTGTCTTCCCCGCCACCAAGATCAAATTGCCCAACTACAGGGCGTTGATCGTTCAGCATTTGTTTGATTTTCATACTTGGCCAATTGATCCGTTTCGGCTCAGCCATACGCTGGGCCACGCTTATGGTTTTGCCGAACTCAGTGGGCCACCAGACGTGACTATTGCCAGCCAGTGCGACATGGCGCTGGTGGGTAACAGCACGGCTATTCAGCACTTGCGAAAGCAGATTGCCAAGGTTGCTTTGGCGGATGCGCCTGTTCTGATTTGGGGGGAAAGTGGCAGCGGCAAGGAGCTGACAGCCCATGCCGTTCATGACTACTCCCCCCGAGCGAAAGGACCCTTCATTCCCGTTAACTGCGGCGCCATACCGGCGACCCTGATCCAGTCGGAGCTGTTCGGCTACGAGCGCGGCGCCTTTACAGGTGCCATGAAGGAGAAAGTCGGACTGATCGAGTCAGCGGACAAGGGCACACTGTTTCTCGATGAGATCGGCGATTTGCCACTGGAGTTGCAAGCCAACTTGCTGCGCTTTCTTCAGGAAGGGACCATCAACCGGGTGGGCTCTTCGAAGTCGATCAAGGTGAATGTGCGCGTCATCGCTGCATCGCACATGCGACTTCAAGAGGCTGTCTCGCAGGGCCGGTTTCGGGAAGACCTGTTGTACCGACTCAACGTTTTGCCGCTGACCGTTCCCGCGCTGAGAGACCGAAAAGAAGACCTGGAACTCCTTGCAAGGCACTTTTTCAACAGCTTCTCCCATGACAAGGGACCCCGGGTAACAGGGCTTGGCAAGCGTGCCCTGCTGGCCATTCAGGCACACGACTGGCCTGGCAATGTGCGCGAATTGATTAACCGCGTCAGGCGAGCCATGGTGATGGCGGAGGGGCGGCTCATCACTCCGGAAGATCTGGATCTGGAACTACCGACGGGACTGCCCAATGGCGAGGCGCTGGAGAGTGCCCGAGTACGCGCTGAACGGGATGCCATTCATGTCAGTCTTCAGGACAGTGGCAGCAACATCACGCGCGCCGCGCGCGGCCTGGGCGTATCCCGGATGACGCTCTATCGATTGATGGAAAAGCACGGCATCAATCTTTGAATTCGCTCGCCGGCCATGGCAGTTGTATCAGGGTTGTGACAGTTGGCCCACACCGAAAAAGCGACTACTGTGGGCACTCAACATCTTGAATTCAAAAGCAAACTTTCTGTCAAGTTGAGGTTTCTCAATCGAGCTCTTCTACTCGACACATCTGACTGTCACATGCCTGTGACAGTCAAACTCACAACTTGCAGAGTGCAACCCATTTGTTGTGGAAATCCATCCTGAACTGGAGACAAAAATATCATTTTCTTTTTTGTTATCAAGCACTTAAGAAGGGGCCTTTTCGTCTGGCACTGAATTTGCAAATTGGGTTGTGGATTGGCGTAGTTAGTACGCTGAGCCATGCAAATCTCAGTCAGCATTTTCCAAAGGAGCTACTATGAAAAAGACACTATTGGCAACGGCAATCGCTGTGGCTTTTGGTATCGCGGGTCAGGCGATGGCGAATCCAAGCATCACCAATAACGTCACAAATACAGGTACGGGTGCAGACTCTGGTACCACGACCGCGAAGACGGCGGAAGCTTCGGGCGGCGGTGCAGCTGTCGCGACCGGCACCCAGACGGCCACCGCGAACTCGACTCAGACGGGCAACTCCGGCCCCACTGCCAATGAGTATTCGAACGCCAACCAGTACAACACGGACAACACAAACAACACGAACAATGCAAACAGTTCGACAAACGACAGCAACAAGTCGGCAGATAACAACAACAATTCAACCGGGGCAGCCAGTGTCAGCGCAGCGGGCTCTGCTGCGGCCAACAATGGCTCGAACGCTTACGCCAACCCCAACAATTCTTACAACACGTCGTCCGCTACCGCCACCAGTTCACAATCCGGCACGGTTAGCGGCAACACCATCTCCAACATTGGTAATCAGGCTACCAACAGCGGTACATCCAATGGCGGCACGGGCAACGGCGGTTCGGGTGGCGCAGGAGGTATCAGCAACACCAC
>CAZBKX010000683.1:0-2540 GCA_964492535.1 uncultured Rhodoferax sp.
AATTCAATGTCGGTGCGCTCAATCAATTGATCTACAAGCGCAAGCGCCTTGACGAGCTCGGGGCGCTTTAACAACGCGTCGGTGCTGGGGTTGTCTCTGAGCAGGTTCAGTCGGCTGACGAAGATGTCGTAACGCAGAACCAGATCGTCCGGATCCGACTGATCCGGGGTTCTCACGGCGACATCGAGTGCCTGTCGAAATCGCAAAAATTCGCGCTCAAACTGGAAGGCCATGGCCGTCACGGAGTCCATCCGCATTTGACTACCCTTGCGAATCGCCTCATTTTGTGTGACCTGGAGCGCCAGCATCACCGCCATGACCACCGCCATGGTGGCCGTGCCCAGCGCCAGCCATAACAGGTAGCGTTTGTTATCCAGACGGTGGGGCATGACGCGACGTTACTCGACGCCGATGGAATTCAGTTGCCAGGCCGATCGCTCGTAATACATCGATGACTGTAGTTCGGGCTTGGTGTCAAAAGGGTAGATGATGAAAAGCGGGCCTTTGGTGCGCACCGGGATGGCTTGGTCGTTCATCTTGTGGGCGAGCACCATGTCAAAACGCGTCGCGTCCGCCAGGGGGATCAATGTTTTGTAGTCGTTGAGCGCGCTGGCCTGGAGGGTTGTGCCGCTGGCCTTGGCCGCCGCCAAAACGTCACGCAATAGTTGGCCGGTGAATTTGACGGGTTGCCTGTCCCAAGGTGTTTTGGTCGTGAAGGTCTGTTGAGGCAGCTTTTCCAGCATGGCCAGATCAAAAACTGCTTTGTCGCCTGCATTTTTTTCGCCGATCTTGCCGGTCAGGGTCAGAATTACCTTGCCCGTTGCGGGGGACAGAGCCACGGCGGGCATGGCACTGCCTAAGATGAGTGCGGCAAGGGAGGGCAGCAGCAATCGATGGGGCAATGAACTCATGGGTGTTCCAGCTAGCGTTGGCATGGTCTTCAGCGGGGCAGGTCGTTGGTCAGGCTCAACAGGTCACCATCTTTGCCCATTGACAGCAGGCCGGCCTGCGCGTAGATGCCCAGTTTGGCGCGGGTATCCACAATGTCCAGGTTGCGCATGGTCAGTTGGCCAATGCGGTCTTGTGGGGAGAAGGGCGCATCTTCCACCTTTTCCATACTCAGGCGTTCAGGCGCGTAGGTCAGGTTGGGCGAGTCGGTATTGAGGATCGAGTAATCGTTGCCCCGACGCAGTTCCAGTGTGACTTCGCCCGTGACGGCGCGAGCCACCCAGCGCTGCGCTGTTTCACGCAACATGATGGCTTGGGGGTCGAACCAGCGGCCTTGATACAGCAGGCGACCCAGCTTGCGGCCGTTATCCCGGTACTGCTCGATCGTGTCTTCGTTGTGAATGCCGGTGACCAAACGCTCGTAGGCGGCAAAGAGCAGGGCCAGGCCCGGTGCCTCGTAAATGCCACGGCTCTTGGCTTCGATGATCCGATTTTCGATCTGGTCGCTCATACCCAGTCCGTGGCGCCCGCCGATCCGGTTGGCTTCCAGAATCAGGCTCACCAGGTCAGGGAACTCAACCCCGTTGAGGGCGACCGGGCGACCTTCCTCAAACCGAACCGTGACCTCTTCGCGTTTGACCTCAACTTCGTCTTTCCAGAACGCTACGCCCATGATGGGGTTGACGATCTTCATGCCGCTGCTCAACAGCTCAAGGTCTTTGGCCTCATGGGTTGCGCCCAGCATGTTGGAGTCGGTTGAATAGGCTTTCTCAGCCGACATCTTGTAGCCAAAGCCCGCCTTGGTCATGAAAGCCGACATCTCGGCCCTGCCTCCCAGCTCATCAATGAACAGCTGATCAAGCCAGGGCTTGTAGATTTTCAGGGAAGGGTTAGTGAGCAAGCCGTAACGGTAAAAGCGCTCAATGTCGTTGCCCTTGAAGGTGCTGCCGTCGCCCCAGATGTTGACGTCATCCTCTTTCATGGCGGACACCAGCATGGTGCCGGTCACCGCGCGACCCAGTGGCGTGGTGTTGAAATAAGTAACGCCCGCAGTAGAAATGTGAAAGGCTCCACATTGCATAGCCGCAAGGCCTTCGGCCGCCAATTGACTGCGACAGTCAATCAATCGGGCGGCCTCTGCACCATATTCCATTGCTTTTCGGGGGATCTCGTCATAGTCGGACTCATCCGGCTGACCGAGGTTGGCGGTGTAGGCGTAAGGTACAGCGCCTTTGAGCTTCATCCAGTGAAGGGCAGCGCTGGTGTCCAGACCGCCAGAAAAAGCGATTCCGACCTTTTGGCCGGTAGGGAGATTTTGAAGGATGGTGGCCATGGTGTTTGCAGTGCAATGTGAGATAACAAACCATTTTAGGCGACCTGCGGGCTGCTGAGGCTACGTACTGTGGCCGGTCAGGGCAATTGCATTTACCCCCGAGCCTGCAGCCCCAACAAAGATTCCCTGTAACCGGGGATGCGGTCAGCAGTTTTGCGGCGACTTCGCAGGCTGCGTTTGAGGTACTGCTGGTCTTGACGCAGCAGCGTCAACGCGAACTTTCTGATCAACGAGAGGTTGCGCGGCGCATGCCCTAGGC
>CAZBKX010000684.1:0-2376 GCA_964492535.1 uncultured Rhodoferax sp.
TCAGTCGAGCATGCCGCTTGGGACTCAAGCGGCCAATTTGGCTTTCACTTGTTCCACGATCCCGGCGAAGGCAGCCATGTCATGTATTGCGATATCAGACAAAACCTTGCGGTCAATCTCAATATTCGCTTTCTTCAATCCATTGGCGAACTGGCTGTAAGTCATGCCACACTGACGAGCAGCTGCATTGATACGGGCAATCCATAATTGACGGAATACACGCTTTTTAGTGCGGCGGTCGCGGTAGGCATATTGCCCAGCCTTCATTACCGCTTCTTTGGCGACGCGGTAAACATTACCGCGGCGACCGCGGAAACCTTTTGCAAGGGCTAAAACTTTTTTATGGCGGGCGCGAGCCGTTACACCACGTTTGACGCGAGGCATGTGATTACTCCTTGTTCGTCGTTAATTAAATACCACGGCCTGGGAGCATCTGTGCCATGTGACCCATATTGGTCACATGTACGGCTGCTGATCCACGCAATTGGCGTTTATTTTTGGTGGTCTTCTTGGTCAAAATGTGACGTTTGAAGGCTTGACCGCGTTTGACGGTACCACCTGGACGAACGCGGAAGCGTTTCTTCGCCGCGCTTTTGGTCTTCATTTTGGGCATATTCATGCTCCTTTACTTGTGCTCGTGAGGCGTCTGCAAACTACTTGCAGCCTTGTTGGCCCCGAGCCACTTGTTGACGATGCGTCGCCGCAATCGTCTTTTTGTCAGACCCTGATTCGAAAATCAGAACCTGGCAAACCTTTTATGATGCTGCTTGCGCAGCATCTGCGACCGGTTTCGCAGCAATCTTCTTCTTGCCCGGCGCGATCATCATGATCATCTGACGACCCTCGAGCTTGGGGAATTGCTCGATCACGATCGAATCACCCAACTCCGTGCGAATTCGATTCAGCAAAGCCATGCCTATTTCCTGATGCGTAATTTCACGCCCGCGAAATCTAAGCGTAATCTTGCACTTATCGCCTTCGGCCAGAAAACGCTTGATGTTGCGCAACTTGATGTTGTAGTCACCATCATCTGTACCTGGACGGAACTTGATCTCTTTGATCTCGATGACCGTCTGCTTGGCCTTCGCCTCCGCCGCTTTCTTCTGCTCTTGGTACTTGAACTTGCCGTAATCCATTAACCGGCAAACTGGCGGCACCGCCGTAGCGGAAATTTCAACCAAGTCGACATCAAGCTCACCCGCCATACGCAAGGCATCCATCAGACTGACGACACCCAGGGGTTCGTTTTCAACACCTGAGAGGCGAACCTCCGGAGCCATGATTTCACGGTTCAGACGGTGCTTGCGTTCTTCGCGGTGACGGCGGTCACGAAATTCTGTAGCGATGGCTCAATCCTTCACAATATTTTTCCACCCTGAGGGCAGTTAAGCCGACACACTGCGCACCATCAAATCAGGATCGTGCTTGCCAGCGACTAAGCAACGGATTTGTTAGTGATGTCACTTGCAATTTTTTGGATGAATGCGTCTAGGGACATCACACCAAGGTCTTGACCACCCCGGGCACGCACTGCAACGGTACCAGCTGCTTTTTCTTTGTCGCCTACGACAAGGATGTAGGGCAGCTTTTGCATTGAATGCTCTCGGATTTTATACGTTATTTTTTCGTTGCGCAGATCGGTGATAGCCCTCAAGGCTTGATTTGGCAATAAAGTCTTCAGCTTTTCAACAATTTCACGACAGTAATCGGCCTGCGCGTCGGTGATGTTGAGTACGGCAAGCTGCACAGGCGCCAGCCATGTGGGCAATGCGCCCGCGCTTTCTTCAATCAGAATGCCAATGAAACGCTCCAGGCTGCCCACAATCGCTCGGTGCAGCATGACAGGCCGGTGGCGCGCGCCGTCTTCCCCCACGTACTCCGCGTCCAGGCGCTCCGGCATTGAAAAGTCAACCTGAATCGTTCCACACTGCCACTGGCGCCCAATGGCATCTTTCAAGGTGTATTCGATTTTGGGACCATAAAAGGCTCCCTCACCAGGAGAGATCTCGTAGTCGCACCCGGAGGCAGTCAGGCTCTCAATCAATGCAGCTTCTGCCTTATCCCATACTTCATCAGATCCAATGCGCTGCGCTGGGCGGGTCGCGACCTTGTAAATGACGTTCTTGAAACCAAAGTCTTGGTAGACCTTTTGCAGCAGCGCCGTGAAATCAACGCACTCCTTCAAAATCTGATCTTCAGTACAGAAGATGTGGCCATCATCTTGCGTGAAGCCACGCACGCGCATGATGCCGTGCAAGCCGCCCGAAGGCTCGTTGCGATGACACTGGCCAAACTCACCGTAACGCAGCGGCAAATCGCGGTAGCTCTTCATGCCTTGCTTAAAGATCAGAATGTGGCCCGGGCAATTCATTGGTT
>CAZBKX010000685.1:0-2927 GCA_964492535.1 uncultured Rhodoferax sp.
GGTGAGGTTGTAGGGCAGCTTCTTGATAATAAAGTCGGTCATGTTCTGGCTCACCTTCAGGGTGACGGCCATTTTACACCTAAGTCATTGATTTATATGGATAAATTAGACTTTTTGACTACTAATTCACGGATTCAGGTATATATCTTGTTCGATGCGCGCTCAAAATCCAAATATTGGCAGGACCACTGCGGGATCGGGTCTGACATTTGCGACTCCTTGTAACTTTTCGGTAAACAGTTGGGCCTGGTGGCTGTGGCTGCTAACGGTTTGTATTTCTGTCATACAGCGCGTCTGCCGAATGGTGGACACGAATCAAATTTTCATCCATCGTGGCGGCAATCTTGAAGTTTGCCATGGAAGTATCGCGGCGGGATGGCACCGACAATGGGTCGCCATTCTTATTTGTGATGGCCATGACGATGGGTGAATTGGCCGCAGGCCCGCGTTGGGTGACGATGGCAACTTCCGAGGTGGTCAGTTTGACGTAGGCACCCGGCGGGTATATTCCAAATTCCTTGATGAGGAGTCCAGCCAATGGGTCGCCTCCGCTGTTGGTAAATAAATCACGGGCTGCCTTGTGGGCGGGCTGCGGCGTGCGCCCCACACGCGGGCTGTACTTCGCCAGGAAGGAGTCAACGAAGCGCAGCACGCGAGCCATTTCATTAGGCTCGACTACCTTGTTTGGGTATCCGGTGCCCCCCGTGATTTCGTGGTGCTGTGCGACGGCAGTCAGCCAATCGCCATCGGTCAGGCCGGCGGTTTGCAAGAGATCTTTCGCAATGGTTGGATGCTGAGAAATGATCAACTGCTCGGCTTCGGTGGGACGGCCTGCCCGCGCGGCCAAACTTCCTTGCAGATCCAGCATGCCGATGTTCATGGTCAACGCAGCACCGATGAGGCTTCTGCGCTGGGATTCCGCCCAAGACTTGCGTCGTGAGAGGATGCTGCATACGGCAGCTGTGTGCAGGGAATGCACAACCCCGTAATTCAAGGGCCGGCTGTGGTCGTGACGTAAAATCAAAAAAATCAGCAAATCGACATTTCCGTCTGCAAGTGCGGCGATCTGCGCAATGGAGTCGTCCAGGCGCGCCAAGAAAAGCGGATCCTTCACTGCTTTCAGCACGGCTCCCAAGCGCGCCTCTGCCGCGCTCCAGCGCACGGTCATGCTCTCAACCTTGGCGGGCTCGGCTTGGCTGGCCACGTTTCCCATTTCGGCCGCATCAACGTAGACGCCACGTTCCAACAAGACTTCCACCGCCCGCTCATCAGCCAAAACGTGCCCCCGAGACAGTAGCAAAGTGCCATTGCCATCTCGAACCCCCCAGGGCAAGGTAACACCTGCACGCAACGCACTGCTGACTTGGGAGAGAGGGATCAGTTTCATTTGGACCTAAGGCATGTTTCAAGGGGATGTCGCGAAGAGTTTCATTTTGCCCACTTTCTATGACCGATCAGTAGTGTCCCAACGTTCTTCAGAGCAAAGAGCGAGCTGATTTGGCTCGGAATCCGGTAACTCCTCAAAAAGTCATGGCAAGGCACGAGAAGCCACGGCGTTGCGAATCAACATTGGCAGTGGTGCAATGGCACCGGTCAGGCAAACGCGATCTTGCAGATACGCCCAAAGTTTGCGGCAGGTTTTCTTCAGGCTGGCAAATGTATCGCGGCATTGGCGACCCAAGTCACTGCGTGTGCCACCGCTGACTTTGCGCTTTTTGACGAAGTCTCTGATATCGGTCTCACTGCCGTTAGGCGTTGTAAAAAATAACGTGTTCAAGTTTATGTAGTCGGATATCCTGCGATACATGGAAACAGAATCGCTAATTGGTCAACGGTGGTTGGTAATGCGAGGTGTATTGGACGAGCGTCAACGTCGACTACTGGTGGCCACCGAAGCCAAGGTTTTGGGACGCGGCGGCGTGTCTGCTGTTTGCGTTGCCACAGGTGTTTCGCGCACCACCATTATGGTGGGACTCAGTGAAATCGAGGCGATGCAATCGCGTGATGACACTGAGCAGCAGACTCAAATATTGACAACAAGCACTCGCCAATCAGGCGGTGGACGAAAGAAGCTCGAGACCAAGACGCGACCCTATTGCCCGACCTTTTGTTGCTCGTGGATTCAACGACCCGCGGCGACCCTGAGTCACCACTACGCTGGACGTGCAAGAGTTTGCGCAACCTGGCCGACGAACTCAAGGCAAGAGGCCACACAGTTAGTCACGTTGTAGTTGGCAAACTCCTCAAGGAGAAAGGCTACAGCCTGCAAGCGAACGTCAAGGTTCTCGAAGGCAACCAAAGCCCTGACCGTAACGCCCAGTTCGAACATATCAACGCCTCAGTTGCTGCGGCCCTGAAGGCAAATCAACCCGTGATTTCGGTAGATACCAAAAAGAAGGAACTCGTCGGAGCGTACAAGAACGCAGGCCAGGAGTGGCTACCCAGCGGCGAACCGGTAAAAGTCAAAGTTCACGACTTTATCGACAAGGAGCTCGGTCGAGCCAATCCGTATGGGGTTTATGACATCGGCGCTGATGAAGCTTGGGTGAGCGTTGGCACGGATCACGACACGTCAGCGTTTGCCGTGCAAACCATTCGGCGTTGGTGGCTCAGTATGGGCTGCCAGCGCTACCCGCAAGCCAAGCAGTTGGTTATCACAGCCGATGCAGGAGGTAGCAACGGGCATCGCGTTCGCCTGTGGAAATTGGAGCTGAGTCGCCTCGCACAAGAAACCGGGCTGGACATCCAGGTTCACCATTTTCCTCTGGGCACCAGCAAGTGGAACAAGATTGAACACCGCTTGTTTTCGTTCATCACCATGAACTGGCGAGGGCAGCCGCTGATCAGTCACGAGGTTATTGTCAACCTGATTGCCAGCACCAAAGCGCGTAGCGGCCTAACCGTACGATCTGAAATCGACAATGCTC
>CAZBKX010000686.1:0-7656 GCA_964492535.1 uncultured Rhodoferax sp.
CCAACCAAGCGTCAGTATTGGGTGCGGCAAGGCGCACACTGGAAAATATTTTTCGAAGGAGTCATTGGATGAAATGTATGAAGTTTTCTACTCTAGCCGGCGTATTTATTGCATGCTCTGCTATTTTTTCAGTAGCAACACCTGCCGCTGCCGAGAATGCGCCCAAGGTGAGGTTTGCCACCACTGCCGGCGAATTTGTGGTGGAGGTCTACCCAGACAAAGCACCCAAGACGGTTGAAAACTTCTTGCAGTACGTCAAAGACAAGCACTACGACGGCACGGTGTTTCACCGCGTCATAGAGAACTTCATGGTCCAGGGTGGCGGATTTGATGCCAATTACGTGCAAAAGAAGACCCGTGCGCCAATTGTTCATGAAGGCCGCGAGGCGCTCGCCAAGGGCGGCCCCAAGAACGTGCCCGGCACGCTGGCCATGGCCCGCACCAACGACCCGAACTCCGCTACAGCCCAATTTTTCATCAATGTCAAAGACAATAGCTTTCTGGACCCTAGCGCCCAGCAGCCCGGCTACACCGTGTTCGGCAAAGTCGTCGGCGGCATGGACGTGGTGCAAAAAATCAAGGCTACCCCTACAGGACCGGGCGGCCCCTTTCCTTCTGACGTTCCTAAAACACCCATTCTTATCAACTCTGCAACCCTGGTGAACTAAATCATGAGCAACGCCCAAGTCGAACTCCACATTGCCAACTATGGCGTCATCACTCTGGAACTGGACCAGGAGAAAGCCCCAAAAACCGTCGCCAATTTTTTGAGCTACGTGAACAAGGGCCACTACAACAACACCATTTTTCACCGCATCATTCCTGGCTTCATGGTCCAGGGCGGCGGCATGGAGCCCGGCATGAAAGAAAAGAAAGGCGACAAGTCGATTGATAACGAAGCCAACAACGGCCTGAAGAACCTGAACTACACCGTGGCGATGGCCCGCACCGGTGACCCCCATTCGGCCACCGCACAGTTTTTCATCAATGTCGCCGACAACGAATTCCTGAACCACACTGCGATTTCAGCCCAAGGTTGGGGCTACGCCGTCTTCGGCAAAGTTATCTCCGGGACCGAAGTGGTCGACAAGATCAAGGCCGTCAAAACCGCCCGCCGTGGTCACCATGATGATGTGCCTGTGCAGGATGTGATCATGGAAAAGGCCGTCGCACTTTGAGATGAACAACGCCGATTCTGAGACGTCGCCCCTCTGCGGGGCGCCGCACGGGTCGGCGCTGCTGGCGCCTGCACACTGGCGCCAGATTGACTTTATCTCTGACCTGCATCTGCAGGCCAGAGAACCGGCAACGTTTCAGTGCTGGAGAGAATTCATGCACGCAACCCAGGCCGATGCCGTGTTCATTCTGGGTGATCTGTTCGAGGTGTGGGTCGGCGATGACGTGATTGATCCAGCATCAAGCTTTCTCGATCCATCGGCCAGTTTTGAGGCACGCTGTGGGCAGGTTCTCCTTGATGCCTCCAGGCGTCTTCCTGTTTACTTCATGCATGGCAACCGGGACTTTTTGCTCGGTCCCTCCTTCGCGAAAGCTTGCGGCATGACGCTCTTGAACGATCCCACGGTGCTTGACTTTGCCAACCAGCGCTGGCTGCTGTCCCACGGCGATGCTTTGTGCTTGGCTGACACCGATTACATGAACTTCCGGAGGTTGGTGCGCAACCCCCAATGGCAGTCAGATTTTTTAAACCAGCCACTCGCCCAACGCCAGGAAACCGCCCGCAGCCTACGGGACAGAAGCGAGCAGCTCAAGCGTAGCGGGGCAAGTTACGCCGACCTGGACACCCGGGCCTGCTGTGGCTGGCTGCACAGCGCTGCTGCCACAACCCTTATCCATGGCCACACCCACCAACCCGCGGACCATGATCTACCGGATGGGCTAAAAAGAATCACCTTGAGCGACTGGGACGCTGCAGCCATCCTGCCGCGTGCCGAAATACTTCGCTTGACGATGCCCCAACCCGGCACAAGCCAGACTAAAAGCACCGTCCAGCGCCTCTCGGCGCATCACATCAGGGCTTGAGCAAGACTTTCAGCACGTTTTGCAGACGACGGGCAACTCCGGCGTCAAAAGGGGTGGCCAGCACCGCAGAGGTGTCCGGACCCCAGGTCTGAGCGGGTGCAGGATCATTGCGTTTGGTCAACAGTTGCAGCTGCAACATCCGGCGCGCACTCAAGTGCTCGGCTGGCGTAGGCACCTCGGCGGCCATCTCCAGGCGCAGCAATGCAGTGCTGGCGTCACCCGCAGGGGCTTGAGACAAGGCCTTGCTCCAGGCACTGCGGCCAGTAGCCGTGACCTGGCTACCCAACTCCTGCTGTGACGGCATCAGCGCCGCATCGCGCGACTCCCAGGCTGCCAACAGGTGCGTGAGTGCCTCGCCATGGGCCTGAGCCGCGAGCTTGCGCAGGGCGAATTGAGCCTGCTCCAGCGCATCGCGCTGAGCCCGGAATGCGGTATCGCCCAAACGGGGGGCCTCTTGCCACGTGCCTGCTGCACCCTCGCGGCTGTCACGACGCGGGCTGCGATCATCAGTGCGCGCCGAGAAGCCGACATCACGTGGACCACGTCCCGCGTCGCGACCACCTTCGCGGCCACTCTCTTTGCGCTCACCGAACTTGCCGCCGCGTGCCATCGGAGCGGCCGGCTCAGTTTTCTTCATGCCCGGACGGTCATCACCCCGCATTGCCACCACAGGCTTGGGGGCTGGCTTGGGGGCAGCCGCAGGCTCCACAGTTTGCGCCGCATCGCCCGTGTCGCCCGGAGCCTCTGAAGCCTTTGCACTATCTGATACTTCTTTTTCAGTAGCATTAGGAGCAGATGCAAAGCCGGCTGAAGCCGCGTTTGATGCAGAAACCTCTACTGCGGCCTGCACGGCGGCCTTGGCTTGTGCCTGACCGCGCAATGCAGCGTCCAGCGCAGACATGGCGCTGCGAATCGCTTGCGCATCACCCGAGGCGTTGGCCGCCTGGAGCGCTTTGGCCGCATCGAGCACCGCGCGATCCCGCTCACCCAAGGCGGCATCGGCCTTTTCACGCTCGGCCGTTTTCCGGTTGAACGCTTCGTCAATCGGCTTGCGAAAGGCATCCCAAAGCTTTTGCTCCTGGCGGCGATCCATGGGCACCACATGGGTCTCGGCCTGCCAGCGCTGCTGCAAGGCCTTGACGGCATCAATGCGCAGCTCGGGCTGGGCACCGAGCACCTTGGCTTCTTCAATCATGGCCTGACGCGTCAGCAGGCTGCGTTTTTGCAAGGCTTCGAGCGGGGCAGCCGCGTTGCTGATGGCGGCCTTCCAGAGCGGCTGCAATTCGGCAAACGCTTTTTCCCCCACATGGCCGCCATCGCGCCAACGATCGCCAAACTGATGCAGGATACGGTTGAAGCCCTTCCAGTCGTCATCCAGCGCCGTCTGGTTGGCTGCAGCCCAGGCGTTAACCTCTTCGATCAGCGCCAAGCGCTGCGCACGGTGCTCGGCAGACTCCGCCTTGACCTTCTCCAGCCAGAGCTCCACCACCTTGTGGGCTTCATTGCAGGCGTCATCAAAGTGCTTCCAGAGGCCGTGGTTGGGAGCACCGCCCTGGTCGGTTTGTTTCCACTGGTCGCGCAGGGCACGCAGGCTCTCCTGCATCTTGCGACCGCCGATCGCCTGACCTTCAGGCCGTTTCAAGAGACCCTCTGCCTTGGCGACCAGTTCTTCGCGCAACTGGTCGGCACGCCAGCGCTGCCAACCCTCAAGCTCCCCTGCCGCGGCCAGCGCTGCGTGAGCCTGGTTCTCCAGCTTGTCGTCAATGATTTTGCCAAATTCTTTGAGCGCATTGCGCAGAGCCGCTGCCGCACCCGCACTGGCTTTTCCATGGCCTTCTGCCACTTCCTGCTCTACTTTGGTCAAGGCATCACGTACAGCCGATGTGGCTTGTACCTTGATTTCAGGATCAATTTTTTGCCGTTGTGGCTTAACCGCCACCTCCAAGGGGATCCCGCGCAACACACGCAACTCATCTGCCCACACGGGCACTGGAGGCAAGGGGGCAGCCGCATCTTCGGCGGCGGCAACTGCTTGCGCCAAAGCTGCCCTGAAAGCTGACCACACCACCAACAGCTGCGCTTTTGATGCGTCAAGCAAGGGCGGGAACTTGGCATCCACGCTGGCCCAATTAGCATCATTCAACAAGGCGCTGGCTTGAGACTGCCAGTGATCCACGTCGGCTTGCAAGCCCTCCATCACAGCTTGGGCATCGCGCCACGGCTTTGTGGACAAAACCTCGATACGCTGAGCCAATAAAACAGCGGCTTCCCGCTGAACTTGCACCCGGTGCTGGAGGTCTTCGATAACTTTGACGCGGTCACCCAACTGCCCTTTCAGGGTAGCAAGTGGCTCCTTGCTTAACGGCGCGCCCGCCTTCGCAGCATCGCGCTGCCACGCGAGCGCATCGGCGATGTTTAGTTTGGCCACGCCCAGCAGTACCTGCGCCTTGTCAGCCCACTCTTGAGCGATTGACTCCTGAGTCTTGCTGCGCTTGATTTCGTCGAGTTTTTCCCGCAGCAACTTGGCGGCCCCTTTATCTTTGCCACTGAGCTCCTTGAACACAGCCTGCATTTGCTCCGCGCTGGGCGAGCTTGCCAGCCATTCGCGAATGCGTGCCGTGCGATCGCTGGAGGTTTGGGCCGAAAACGCGCCGCCCGTCAATCCATCCAGCGGATGGACTTCAGGCGTTTTGGCGGGGGTTTGCGTCACTTCGGGCGCCGGAGCAGATTTATTAAGGGCAGAAAAAGGGAACATGGATTGCACACGCAAAAAGGAAAACACCCGCCAGATAACAAACGGGGCAGAACCGCTATTTTCGCTGCTATTTCCCGCTTCGGCAAAAAGTCTCTGAATCAAGTGCTCCTGCGTCACAAACCTGTTTCGCAAGGTGATGGAGCAACCCGGAAAATCGGGCAATACGTCAAGATCTGCTTGAGTCGAGCGTTGCCATTTCACAACATCACAAGCTTCCACTCGGGTTGAGGCTGCCCGTTTTGATTCAATTGGTATATTGAATCAATTCCTTATGGTTGACTCGTTATATCCAGTCCCCCTAAAATCCGCCCATCCCGGCGAAGCCGAGGGATAACCCGTATCCGCTGCCGATCCCGGCATATTCAAATCTCTGCACACCGCGTAATAAAACCCGCAGGATATTGATAGCGCACCAACCCAAACGAGGGTCTCAGTTGCTCAATTGCTTGCAATTCAACAGCATGACCTGCGCGAACGAAGGAAAAGCTATGAACGCGTCTCAAAAATTTACCCAGGGCTTGCGAACTTTCGCATCCAGTACCGCCCAGGGATTCTTTGCAATTACACACAGCAGTTTTGCCTTATTGGGCCTCGCTGTTGCCTTTGTTGTTATTTCATTGACAACGCAACCCGAACTGCGTCAGGTGGGCGAAACCAAGTTGATAGGTTGGTTACAGGCCCGTCAAATCGAAGTCTCTGGCATAGCCAATGAAATAGATGCCATTGCCCGGGCAACCGCCAGCAACCCCCACGAGTTGCCCAAACAGCAGGCCGCCGTGGCATTCTGGTTGAGCAAGAAATACAAAGTGGCACCAGAGCCGGTCAGCGCCCTCGTTGCCGAGGCCTATGAAATTGGTCGACGCACCAAGCTGGACCCCACCTTGATACTGGCAGTCATGGCGATTGAATCCGGATTCAACCCCTTTGCCCAAAGCCCGGTGGGAGCGCAAGGACTGATGCAGGTCATGACGACCATCCACAGCGACAAGTACGCCAGCTTCGGCGGCAAGCTCGCCGCCTTCGACCCCCTATCCAACTTGCGGGTTGGGGTCAAGGTACTTCAGGAATGCATCGCGCGCGCTGGCTCCATGGAGGGTGGTCTCAAGTATTACGTGGGAGCCGCCAACATTGACGACGATGGCGGCTACGCCGCAAAGGTCATGGCAGAGCATTCGCGTCTGCAAATGGTGGCCAATGGACGGGCTGTCCCGATGACCCCGCCGGCACCCATCATCGTCCGCCCACCCGTTCAACCCCAGATCGACGAAAGCCCTGAGAAAGTGGCTGCACTGACCGGCTATTGAAGCCGGTCAACGCGGACGCGATCCGTTTGGCGAGTCCGTTAAGTTAAACTCAAACTGCACGCAACTGGCGATAGGCGCCCTGCCCTCACAGGCAGATAGCGCTGAAGTGGGACCACCACGGGGGAGCGTGCCGCACAAGCCAAAATGGCGCGTGTGATTAGCCGTTCGCCTGGGCAGCCCTGGAGTCAGCCAAATGACTCACAGGCCGATTGTCTTTAAGGACTGCCATGTTTGACCGCAACATTTTGATTGAACAAACCGACCCCGAGCTGTTTGCTGCCATCCAAGCTGAAAACGCCCGCCAGGAACACCACATTGAGCTGATCGCCAGCGAGAACTACGCCTCACCGGCTGTCATGGCTGCACAAGGCACCCAACTCACCAACAAATACGCAGAAGGCTACCCGGGCAAGCGCTACTACGGTGGTTGCGAGTTTGTAGACGTGGCCGAGCAACTGGCCATCGACCGCGCGAAACAAATTTTCGGTGCCGATGCTGCCAATGTGCAGCCCCATTGCGGGGCATCGGCCAACGAGGCGGTATTTTTGGCGTTTCTGAAACCCGGTGACACCATCATGGGCATGAGCCTGGCCGAAGGCGGCCATCTGACCCACGGCATGCCATTGAACATCAGCGGCAAATGGTTCAACGTGGTGAGCTATGGCCTGAATGACAAAGAAGAAATCGACTACGACGCCATGGAGCGCAAAGCCCACGAGTCAAAACCCAAACTGATCATTGCCGGTGCCTCCGCGTACAGCCTGCGCATTGACTTTGAGCGCTTTGCCAAAGTAGCCAAGGACGTTGGCGCCATTTTTCTGGTCGACATGGCCCACTACGCCGGCCTGATCGCTGCAGGCGTGTACCCCAACCCGGTTCCCCATGCCGACGTGGTGACATCGACCACCCACAAGAGTCTGCGCGGCCCACGCGGTGGCATTATCTTGATGAAGTCCCAGCATGAAAAGGCCATCAACAGCGCCATTTTCCCAGGCCTGCAGGGCGGCCCCCTGATGCATGTGATTGCCGCCAAAGCGGTTGCCTTTAAAGAAGCATTGGCACCCGACTTCAAGATTTACCAGCAACAGGTACTGACCAACGCCCGCATCGTGGCCGAAACATTGATTGAGCGCGGTCTGCGTATTGTGAGCGGTCGTACCGAAAGCCACGTCATGCTGGTGGACCTGCGCGCCAAAGGCATCACTGGCAAAGAAGCCGAGGCAGTCTTGGGTGCTGCCCACATGACCATCAACAAAAATGCCATCCCCAACGACCCCGAGAAACCCATGGTCACCAGCGGGGTGCGCATTGGCACCCCTGCGTTGACCACCCGAGGCTTCAAAGATGAAGAAGCCCGCATGACGGCCAACTTGATTGCAGATGTGCTGGACAACCCTCGGGACCCAGCTAACATTGACGCGGTGCGAGCCAAGGTCAATGCATTGACCGCCCGCTTCCCGGTCTACTCTGCCTGACCTGCGCCATGAAATGTCCCTTCTGCAGCCATCCGGACACCCAAGTGGTGGAAACCAGGATGTCTGAAGACGGGGATTCCAT
>CAZBKX010000687.1:0-1682 GCA_964492535.1 uncultured Rhodoferax sp.
GCTGCGCGAGGTGGACACCGTCACCCGTCAGCTCACCTTCTATACCGACAGCCGCAGCCCCAAGGTGACGGAACTGCAGGCTGCACCGCAAAGTGCGCTGGTGTTCTGGAGCAAGCGCCTGAGTTGGCAGCTTCGCGTGTCCGCCCGCGTGCGGGTCGACACCGCCGGGCCCTTGCTCGATGCGGCCTGGGCTCGGGTCAGTCAGTCGGCAGCGGCCGGGGACTATCTGTCGGCCACCGCGCCAGGCTCACCGCTGCATCTGCAAAACAACAACGCCCCGGACAAACAGCACAACATGGCTATCCTGGTGGCGCAGGTGGACGTCATGGACTGGCTTGAACTGGCGCGCTCCGGCCACCGCCGTGCCCTTCTCACCCCCGAGCGCACCGAGTGGCGCGTGCCATGACCCTGCGCTACAACCCCATGGAGAACAAAACCATGCAACACCCGCGCGCCTCCTGCACCACCGCCCTGCTGGCCGCAGCCTGCTGGCTGGGCAGCGTCTCAGCACAAACGCCTGGCGAGTCCTTCATGCCTGCGCCCAAAGACCTGAGTTGCCCGCAAACAACCAACTGCGTCAACTCGCTCAGCGGCAGCGGCCTGCTGCCCCTGCGTTACGCTGGCGACCCCGCCCAAGGCATGGCCCTGCTGCGGGCCACGCTGGCAAGCTACCCCGAGGCCAAAGTGGTGAACAGTGGCCTGCTGTCACTGGAAGTTATCTTCACCACAACGCTCGGCTTCAAGGACCAGGTGGACTTCGTTGTCGATGCGCAGATCGGGCAAATCGCCTACCGCTCCAAGTCACTCCTGGGGATCTACGACTTTGGCAAGAACCGCTCACGCATGACGGATTTCAATCAGCGCTTTGCCGCTGGCGCGCGTTAGGGCCTGGCTTTAGCTTGCGTTCGCAGAACTCAGCGAGTTCGGGCGCACCGAAATCCGATGTAGACCACCGCGCTGTCAACGGGTTTGCTGGCCCGATGATCCCGGTGCATGGCGCTTGCACCGTACCACCAGGACCCACCCAAGGTCGCTTGCTCGGGGCCAGGGCCGGCATCGGCCCATTCCCAGACGTTGCCACCCATGTCAAACAACCCGTTCACGCCCGCCTGCGTGCTGCCCGCCAACACGTGCCCGCGCCCACGGC
This sequence comes from uncultured Rhodoferax sp., assembly GCA_964492535.1. Taxonomy (GTDB): domain Bacteria; phylum Pseudomonadota; class Gammaproteobacteria; order Burkholderiales; family Burkholderiaceae_C; genus Rhodoferax. The sequence continues at coordinate 1,148 of CAZBKX010000687.1, forward strand.
TGCTTATCGCATGGGTCACGGGCGTGGCCTGGGTGGCGCAGTCGCCCAGGCAGTTGGCACCGGCTGGCGCCAGCCCGGACGGGTACGGATAAGTTTGGCCGGCTTGCCACCCGGGTGGGGCCGGTTTTCGGCACTCGGTGTAGGCGGCCTCCGTCCACTCGGCCACCGTGGGCAAGCGCTTGGCGGCCCAGCGGCAAAAGGCCTGCGCCTCTGCGTACCTGGTGTGGGTTACAGGCTCCTGGTCCGCGCCAGACGCACCATAGGGCGAGTGCCAGACCCAGCCCGTGCGTTACTGAGACCCACCCTCATAGGTTTGACCACCACCGCGCTGCTCGGCCCGGGTACGGATCCCGGTGGCGCTGACTTTCACGAATCCAGGCCGACGCCCCGGATGATGAACCTATTTTCCTCAGTTGACCCTCTTAAAATCCCCAAAAACTGAGGCCTGATGCGGGCTACAGAGCATTTTGGAGGATCACCCAATGGGTGAAGAAAAATTTGAGCAGACAGCACTCGTAAAAGCCGTCGAGGGCGC
>CAZBKX010000688.1:0-2421 GCA_964492535.1 uncultured Rhodoferax sp.
ACGGTACGCCCACCTACGTCAAGACGCAAAAGTTACTGAGCGAAGAACTGATGTCCATCCGGTTCACGGCCAAGGCCATTGAGAAGCTGTGTGACATGGTTCGTTCGCAGGTCGATGATGTGCGTAAAAAAGAGCGTGAACTGCGCCGCATCATTGTGGACAAATGCGGCTACTCGCAGGAAAGCTTCATCGCCGACTTCAGCGGCCGCGACAAAAACGGCAACAAAGTCGCCAGCCAGTTGCTCAACCTCAAATGGATTGAAAAGCAGGCCGCTGCCGGCAAACCCTGGAGCGCGGTCATGGGCCGCAACATTCCACCGGTACAAGACCTGCAGCAAAAACTGACCGATCTTCAGTCCAAAGTTGTGGTGCCCCTAGACCAACTCAAGGACATCAACAAGCGCATGAATGCGGGCGAATACGCTTCACGTGCGGCCAAGAAAGAGATGATCGAGGCCAATTTGCGCCTCGTCATTTCGATCGCCAAGAAATACACCAACCGTGGCCTGCAGTTCCTGGATCTGATCCAGGAAGGCAACATCGGCCTGATGAAGGCCGTAGACAAGTTTGAGTATCGCCGCGGTTACAAATTCTCGACCTACGCCACGTGGTGGATTCGCCAGGCCATTACCCGCTCTATTGCTGACCAGGCCCGCACCATCCGTATTCCGGTGCACATGATCGAAACCATCAACAAGATGAACCGGATCAGCCGTCAGCATTTGCAGGAATTTGGGTTTGAGCCCGACGCCAGTGTGCTAGCCGAGCGGATGGAAATACCTGAAGACAAGATCCGCAAGATCATGAAAATTGCAAAAGAGCCTATCTCGATGGAAACCCCGATTGGTGACGATGACGATTCGCACCTGGGCGATTTCATTGAAGACAGCGCCAACACCGCACCTATGGAAGCCGCCATGCAGGCCGGCTTGCGTGATGTGGTCAAGGACATCCTGGATAGCCTTACACCGCGTGAAGCCAAGGTATTGCGCATGCGCTTTGGTATCGAGATGACCAGCGACCACACATTGGAAGAAGTGGGCAAGCAGTTTGACGTCACGCGTGAGCGCATCCGCCAGATTGAAGCTAAGGCCCTGCGCAAACTCAAGCATCCTTCGCGCTCAGACAAGCTGCGCAGCTTCACGGATAACTTGTAATCAACAGCAATCCAATACCATGCCCTTTTGGTCATGGTGTCAGGCTTGGCTAAAAGTGGCTTTCGCTCCAGATCGGCATAGGGGGCCTCCAGTAAGAGGCGCCTCTGCCACATCACACGGCATGCCGGTCCACACCGGCGGTTCGAGAGTTTGAGGTCATGACCTTTTTCCATAAAAGTACAGGCCGTAACGGTGAGAGCATCCCGTTGGGTAGCCTCTGGAAGTCGTGCCAGATCCGCAGCGGTCGATACGGCCAACACACCGGTATCAACCGCATCGGCCAGTTCAGGGACACCATCAGCTTGAACTTTGGCCGCGTTGGCGACTGACCGTGGTGAGACAGCCAGCATCTGTGCAGCCTCATCGCGGGTGCAGACATGCAAATTTGCATCTCTGGCCGAGCTGGCACGTTGTCCATGGCTCAAGGTTTCCAGTCTGGCTGCCACCATTGCGCGCTGACTCTCATCAAGGTGGCGCCGACGCAGATTCAGGCTGATGACCAAAGCGTTCAGGTCAGTTCCGTCAGGCACCACAGCGAACCGTGGCTCAACACCAGCCTGCAAGCAGGCGCGGTACCGGTGGCGACCGTCAACAACGCTGTTTCCCATGACTTGGATGGGCTCGCGCAGACCGTTGGCTGTGATGTCGACCACCAGCGCGTCGAACTCTGCCTGTGGCATGCTTGGAAAAATCTCACTGACCGGGTGAAACTGCATCGCATCCATCACAGCACCTCCTGGTCGAGGGTCAAGGTGAAAGATGGTTTTCCAGCGTCCACTGTCCGCGCACCTGCAAACTGCTGCTGTAGCGCCGGTGGCCAGTTGGTGTAGCGGGCCTCGGACACCGACAGCTTGACATCGACATAGCTTTTGACATCCTCGCCTGCAGCTACGATGCGCTGAAGTCTGTCGTTGAGGCCTGGTTGATCCCAGGTGACCTTTTTTGGGAGGTCATACTTGATGCGCAATGGGCCGTCGGTAATGTGAGCGGTGCCAAAATCTCGGCCTGATTCCAGCAATGCGGCCTTTGCACGCTCGCCGTAGCATTGCAACAGCGCAGTATCAAACTTGGCGCGGGTGAGCTTTACAGCAGTACTGAGTTTGTCAAGAAAGAGGTCTGCTTCAAACTTTTGATCAGGCGTGAGCCTCGCGAATTGGTTTGTCGACAACTCTGCGAGTTCAGCCAGATAGATGGACAGATTGGTCATAGTCACGTCCTCCTTCACTGGTAAACCGTACTGAAGGTGGAATGCCGTGAAACGCGA
>CAZBKX010000689.1:0-12875 GCA_964492535.1 uncultured Rhodoferax sp.
GCTGTCAACCTGGCCGCGCTGGACGAATTGTCCACCGCGGGTGAGCGCAAGATGTTTCTGGATGCCCAGTCGGCTGACCTGAATGAAGCCATGACCACGCTGGAGGACGCCATCAAAAAGATTGATGGCGAAACCCGTGAGCTGCTGTCGGGCACCTTCAATGCAGTCAATGAGCACTTTGGCAAGATGTTTCCCGAGCTGTTTGGCGGGGGCAATGCGCGCCTGGTCATCACGGGTGAGGAAATTCTGGACTCCGGCGTGCAGGTGATCGCCCAGCCGCCCGGCAAAAAGAACCAGACGATCCACCTGCTCTCGGGCGGTGAAAAAGCACTCACGGCCATTGCGCTGGTGTTTGCGATCTTTCAGCTCAACCCCGCGCCCTTTTGTCTGCTCGACGAGGTGGACGCGCCGCTGGACGATGCCAACACCGAACGCTATGCCAAGTTGGTGTCGAGCATGAGCAAAGAGACCCAGTTTTTGTTCATCAGCCACAACAAGATTGCCATGGAAATGGCCAAACAATTGATAGGGGTCACTATGCAGGAACAAGGCGTGTCGCGTATTGTCGCGGTGGATATGGAGTCTGCTATTTCAATGGTGGAGAGCGTGTGATGCCCATGAGTACGTTGCAAATTGGCCTGATGGTCTTGGGCGGCTTGTTGCTCCTGGTCATGGCCGCGCACGCGGTCTGGACGGCGCGCAAGAACCGGCCCCGCCAGGCCCTTCCCGAAGAAGGTGCCAAGCCTGGCGGGAATGAGGCGGCCTTGGGGGCAGGCATTGAGCCCGGTCTGGACATGGCGGCTTTTGATGTGGTGAACTTTCCCCTGCCAACGCCGGAAAAGCGTCCCACCATGGACGCCTTGATTGACGTGATCGCACCGATCGCGCTGGAAACCCCGGTCTCGGGAGACGCGGCGCTCGCTGCCATGCCCGCCACCCGGCGCGCCGGCAGCAAGCCTTTTGCCATTGAAGGCCTCAATGCCACCTCCAGGAGCTGGGAAGTACCTCTGGCCGGCCAGCGATATCTGTCTTTTCAGGCGGGGGTGCAGTTGGCCAATCGCTCGGGTGCGCTCAATGAAATCGAGTACTCGGAGTTTGTGATCAAGACCCAGGTCTTTTGTGACACCATCAATGGCACACCTGAATTCCCCGAGATGCGCGAGGAAGTAGCCCGTGCCCGCGAGCTGGACAATTTTGCCGGTGACCACGATGCGCAGCTGGGCTTTGTCGTGCGCGCCCGCCACTCGGCCTGGAGCCCCGGCTACGTGCAGCAAAACGCAGCCCATCTGGGCTTTGTGTCGGGGGTGATTCCCGGGCGCATGGTGCTGCCGGCCAGTCAAGCGGGCCTGCCGCCCATGCTGGGCCTGTTGTTTGATGCCCAGGCGGCCATGGCCGAAGACATGTCACAGTCCGCCCTTCGGGAAGTTGCCATCAGCCTGGATGTGCCGCAGGTTGACCGGGCAGAGCGCCCCTTTGAGCGTATGCGCGAGGTCGCTTTGACCCTGGCCGAGCGCATGGATGGTGTGGTCACCGACGACAACGGCCTGACCCTTCCGCCAGAAGCCATGGATGTGATCGATGCCGAGCTGGGCACCTTGTATGACACGCTGGATCAGCGTGATTTGTCGGCCGGCTCTACTTTGGCACGACGGCTTTTTTCTTGAGCGCCGAGGTTTGATCGCACCCACCATGCTCACCCCCGATTTGTTCAGCAGCCCGGAGGCAGCCGAGACCTACCGCCTGGAACAACTAAAGCAGCTGATTAACGACCATGATCACCGTTATTACGTGCTGGATGAGCCCAGCATCCCCGACGCGGAATACGACCGCTTGTTCAAGGAACTGCAGGCCCTGGAGGCCAAGCACCCTGAACTGATCACCCCGGACTCGCCCACTCAACGCGTGGGCGGTGGGGTTTTGGACCAGTTCGCCAGCGTGCGCCACGCCGTGCCGATGCTCAGCATCCGCACCGAGACCGACACCGAGGCCAGTGGTGCCCACAATTTTGATGCCCGGGTGCGCCGGGAACTGGGGCTGGACGACTCTGCCCCGCCGGTGGAGTACGTGGCCGAGCCCAAGTTTGATGGCCTGGCCATGAGCTTGCGTTATGAGCGCGGTCTGCTGGTGCAGGCCGCCACCCGGGGCGATGGCGAAATGGGGGAAGACGTCACCCAAAACATCCGAACCATCGGCCAGATCCCCCTGCGCCTGCCGCCCGATGTGCCGCCGGTGCTGGAGGTACGGGGTGAGGTCTACATGCGCCGCGCCGACTTTGAGGCCCTCAATGAAAAGCAGCGCGCCAAAGGCCTGAAAACCTTTGTGAACACCCGCAACGCCGCCGCCGGGGCGGTGCGCCAGCTTGACTCAAGCATGGCGGCCCAACGGCCCTTGAGCTTTTTTGCTTATGGCCTGGGCGAGGTCACGCCGGCGCAGGCGGGTGGCCCGTCGTTTGCCACGCACCATGAGATGCTGCAAACCCTGAAAATATGGGGTTTTCCGGTTTCGGCCGGCGTATCCATTGCCTATGGCGCTTCTGATTTGGTAGCGTACTATCAGACCATTGGCGCCCAGCGCGATGCGTTGCCGTATGACATTGATGGCGTGGTCTACAAGGTCAACAGCCTGGCCTTGCAGCGCCGCATGGGTTTTGTCACCCGGGAGCCGCGATGGGCCGTGGCGCACAAGTTCCCCGCGCAAGAGCAACTCACGGTCGTTCTGGGCATTGATGTGCAAGTCGGACGCACCGGCAAACTCACCCCTGTGGCCAAGCTGGCGCCGGTGTTTGTGGGCGGCGTGACCGTCACCAACGCCACGCTGCACAACGAAGACGAGGCCCGCCGAAAGGACGTGCGTGTGGGCGACACCGTGATCGTGCGCCGCGCGGGCGACGTGATTCCTGAAGTGGTGGGCGTGGTGCTGCCCACGACCGAGGCCGCTGTGGCTCAGCGCGGTGAGGCGTTCACCATGCCCCGCGTGTGCCCGGTGTGCGGCAGCGCAGCCGTGCGGGAGGAGGGCGAGGCGGACTACCGTTGCACGGGCGGGCTGTTTTGCAGCGCTCAGCGCAAGCAGGCGATTCTGCATTTTGCCCAGCGCCGCGCGGTGGAGGTCGAGGGCTTGGGCGAGAAACTGGTGGACCAACTGGTGGATGCCAACGTCATCCGCACGCTGCCTGATTTGTACCGGCTGGGCCTCAGCGCCCTGGCTGCCTTGGACCGCATGGCTGACAAATCGGCGCAAAACATCGTCGAAGCCCTGGAAAAATCCAAGCAAACCACCTTGCCCCGTTTTTTGTTCGGGCTGGGCATTCGCCACGTGGGCGAGGCCACAGCCAAAGAATTGGTGCGGCACTTTGGCAAGCTCGACGCCATCATGGACGCTACCGAAGAGCAGCTCTTGCAGGTCAATGACGTGGGCCCCATCGTCGCCAAAAGCCTGCGCCTGTTCTTTGACCAGCCCCACAACCGCGAGGTGGTGGAGCAACTGCGCGCCTGCGGCGTGACCTGGCCCGAGGGCCCGCCGGCCCCGGTCACACCCCAACCCTTGAGCGGCAAAACATTTGTGATTACCGGCACGCTGCCCACACTGAGCCGGGACGAGGCCAAAGCCCTGATCGAGGCCGCAGGTGGCAAGGTGGCCGGTTCCGTCAGCAAGAAAACCAGCTATGTCGTGGCCGGCACAGAGGCCGGCAGCAAGCTGACCAAGGCCCAGGAGCTGGGCGTGGCGGTGTTGGATGAGGCCGGGTTACAGGAGTTACTGGTGGCGGGTCATGCTGAGGATGGGAAATTGCCCAGCCAGTAAACTGTTGCTATGGATCGTCAAACCGCGCTGAAATTATTGACTGAGCACAAGCCTTTTCTGGTCAGCCAGTTTGGCGTGACCAAGCTGGCTTTATTCGGATCAACAGTCCGAGACAGCGCCTCGGCAGCGAGTGATATCGATGTGTTGGTGGCGTTTGACGGACCAGCCACCTCGGCGCGTTATTTCGGGGTTCAGTTTTATCTCGAAGACCTATTGGGCCACCCGGTTGACCTCGTGACTGACAAAGCATTGCGTCCCGAGTTGCGTCCTTTTGTTGAACGGGATGCGGTGAATGTCTGAGTCGACAGCTCCACGTGAATGGCGCTTTTATATCGATGACATGATCGGATTTTGCGAGCGCGTCCAGCTGTTCACTACTGAAATCGAGCAAATGCAATTTGTTGCAGACCTTATGCGTTTTGACGCCACAGTCCGCAACCTTGAGTTGATTGGCGAGTCTGCCACCCATATTCCCGAGCAAGTTCGCAAGTCTGCGCCGAGTATCCCTTGGCGAATGATCATTGCCACGCGCAATCGGCTTATTCACGGTTACTTGGGTATTGATAACGACACGCTGTGGAGCATCGTGCAAGCCGATATTCCTGTTCTACTCGCCAACCTTCGTGAACTCAAAACAAAATTACCGCCATGACCATTCGTGAAATTTTGAAAATGGGTGATCCGCGCCTGTTGCGCATCGCTCCCCCCGTGACCGAGTTCGACTCCGACGAGTTGCACCTGCTCATCACCGACATGCTGGATACCATGCTGGCCGCCAACGGCGCCGGACTGGCAGCGCCGCAAATTGGCGTCGATCTGCAACTTGTGATCTTTGGTACTGACGCGCGCAACCTCCGTTACCCCGATGCCCCCCCGGTGCCCAAAACCGTGTTGCTCAACCCGGTCATCACCCCGCTGCCGACTGCACAGGGTGACGCCACTTTGGCAGAGATTGAAGGCTGGGAGGGCTGCCTGTCCGTGCCCGGACTGCGGGCCGTGGTGCCGCGCTACTCGCGCATTCGTTACACCGGATTCGACCAATATGGGGACCCGATTGACCGCACGGTGGACGGCTTTCATGCCCGCGTGGTCCAGCATGAGTGTGACCATTTGATTGGCACGCTCTACCCCATGCGTGTGCGGGATTTCACCCGCTTTGGTTTCACCGAGGTGCTGTTTCCGGGGCTGGATGCAGCGCTCGATGACTAAGCGCAAGCCTGGGCCCGCGGCGCAAACGATCCTGTTTTAGGCCAGCGCCTCCAGCAGCTCCTTTTCAATCGCAATTTGCGTGCGGTTGTGTTGTAACTCTGCGCCCTGGATCAGGAAGGTGTCGTCCACGCGCTCGCCCAATGTCGTGATCTTGGCCAGCTGAAGGTTGATGTTGTGTCGGGCCAGCACGCGGGCCACGCAATACAGCAAGCCCAGGCGGTCACTGGCCGAGATGTTGAGTAACCAGCGTTGGGCTTTTTCATCCGGGCGCAGCGCGATGCGGGGGGCAATCGGAAAACTCTTGACGCGGCGCGACACCCGGCCCCGGCTGGGCAGGGGCAGCGGCCCGTTGTCCGCCAGGGCCCGGCTCAGCTCACTCTCCACCATGCTGGCGAGCTCATGGTAGTGCTCCGGAATGCTGGAGGCCACCACCTGAAAGGTATCCAGCGCATAGCGGTTGTAGGCGGTGTGCACCCGCGCGTCCAGAATGCTGAAGCCGCCCTGGTCAAAAAATCCGCAGATTCGGGCAAACAAATCAGGCTGGTCAGGGGTGTAAATCAGCACTTGCAGGCCCTCGCCCAGCGGCGAGATGCGCGCCCGAACGATGGTTTTGCCGGAGTTGACGTGACGTGCAATCTGCCGGGTGTGCCAGGCGATGTCATTGGCGTCATGGCGCATGAAATAGGCCACGTCGACCGTGTCCCAGAGTGCTTTGTGAGCCTCGTGGGGCTCGGCATGCAGTGCCAGCAACACCAGGGCATCGCGCTTGCGGGTTTCTATTTCAGCGTGCAGGTCGGGTGCGTGGCCGCCCAGCGCGCGCAAGGTGCCGCGGTACAGGTCTTCCAGCAGCTTGCCCTTCCAGGCGTTCCAGACCTTGGGGCTGGTGCCACGGATGTCGGCCACCGTCAGCAGGTACAGCGCGGTCAGGTGGCGCTCGTCACCCATGCGCTTGGCAAAGGTGGCAATCACATCGGGATCGCTCAGATCCGACTTTTGCGCCACGCGGCTCATGGTCAGGTGTTCATTGACGACGAACTCAATCAAGTCGCTGTCTCGTTTGTCAATGCCGTGCTGTTTGCAAAACCGCCGGACTTCAATGCCCCCCAGCTCCGAGTGGTCGCCGCCGCGGCCTTTGGCAATGTCGTGGAACAGCGCCGCCACATACAAGATCCAGGGCTTGTCCCAGCCCGAGGCCAGTTGGGAGCAAAAGGGGTACTCATGGGCGTGCTCCACAATGAAAAACCGGCGCACATTGCGCAGCACCATCAAGATGTGCTGGTCTACCGTGTACACGTGAAACAGGTCATGCTGCATCTGCCCCACAATTTTGCGAAATATCCACAGGTACCGGCCCAGTACCGAGGTCTGGTTCATCAGCCGCATGGCGTGGGTGAGTCCGGTGCCCTGCATCAAAATCTGCCGGAAGGTGGCGCGGTTGACCGGATCGCTGCGGAACTTGCTGTCCATCAAACCGCGCGCGTTGTACAGCGCCCGCAGCGTGCGTGCCGACAGGCCTTTCACGCCGACGGTGGTTTGGTAGACCAAAAAAGTCTCCAAAATCGCGTGGGGCTGGCGCTGGTACAAGTCGTCGCTGGCCACCTCCACCATGCCGGCTTTCTCCATGAACCGTTCGTTGATGGGGCGTGGCTCATGGGTGGATGGATTGAGGCGCTCCTCGATGTTGAGCAGCAAAATCTGGTTGAGTTGGGTCACTGCCTTGGCCGCCCAGTAGTAGCGGCGCATCAGGGTTTCACTGGGGCGCACAAAGGCACGGGTGTCGGTGCTGGCCAGAGGCGGCTCAAACCCGAAGGACTGGGCCACAGCGGTCTGAAGGTCAAACACCAGCCGGTCTTCCCGGCGCTGCGCGATCAGGTGCAGGCGCGCACGAATCAGGCGCAGCAGCGCCTCATTGCGCTTGATTTGTTTGACCTCAAAGTCCGTGGCAAAGCCGTTTCTGGCCAGAGCATCCCAGTCACTGCCGTAGCCCGCCGCCTTGGCCGCCCACAAAATAGCCTGCAGGTCGCGCAAGCCGCCGGGGGACTCCTTGCAATTGGGCTCCAGCGAGTAGGGCGAGTTGTCAAATTTGATGTGGCGCTGGCTTTGTTCCAGCTTTTTGGCTATGAAAAAAGCCTTGGGGTCCAGAGCGGCAAAGAAACGGGTTGTGAAGTCACCAAAGAGCGATTCACTCCCCACAATGCGGCGTGCCTCCAGCAGCGAGGTTTGCACGGTCACATCGTGCGCGGCTTCTTGCAGGCACTCCGACACCGAGCGCACGCTGGAGCCAATCTCCAGCCCGGCGTCCCAGCAACTGCCAATAAAGCCTTCAATACGTGTTTTCAGGGTCGGATCATGGTCGGGGGACTGGTCGTCGGGCAACAGCACCAGCACATCCACGTCGGAATACGGAAACAGCTCGCCTCGCCCAAACCCACCCACTGCCAGCAGCGTAAAGGGCGCTGCGAAGCCTGCGTTTTCCCACAACGTCTGCAGCGTCGCATCCGCCAGTGCCGAGAGCTTTTGCAACGCTGAACTCACGCCCCGGGTGGAGGTGCCACTGCCCAGGAGTGACTGAAACAGTGCGGTTTTTTCAGTGCGGTAGCGGGCGCGCAGTGCGGGGAGGTCGGTCATGACTGTGGTCTCTTGGTTTTTTTTGCAGCCTGGGTGAATAACTGACATCCCGGCGCAGGTCCGGGATTTCCGCCCGGGGTTCAGGCCGCTTGCGGCGCTTTGGCGGCGTGCACGAAGTCCGGAATGGCCGGGCTGCCCTGCGAGAGGGTGAGCACCTCGTAGCCCGTCTCGGTCACCAGCACCATGTGTTCCCATTGGGCAGAGAGCGAGCGGTCTTTGGTGACGATGGTCCAGCCGTCGCCCATTTCCTTGATCTCTTTGCGGCCCAGGTTCAGCATGGGTTCAATCGTGATGGTCATGCCGGCTTGCAACTGCGTCAACGTGCCGGGCTTGCCGTAGTGCAGGATTTGGGGGTCTTCATGGAACTTGCGGCCAATGCCGTGCCCACAGAACTCCCGCACCACGCTCAAGCCCTGGCCTTCGGCAAAGGTCTGGATGGCGTGGCCAATGTCACCCAGGTAGGCACCGGCCTTGACCTTGGTGATGCCATGCCACATGGCCTGATAAGTCAACAGGCACAGCCGCTTGGCGGCCACAGACACCTCACCCACCATGAACATGCGGCTCGAATCCCCGTGCCAGCCGTCCTTGATGACGGTCACATCCACGTTCACGATGTCGCCTTTTTTCAGCGGCTTGTCGTTGGGGATGCCGTGGCACACCTGGTGGTTGATGGACGTGCAGATCGACTTGGGGTAGGGGTTGTGTCCCGACGGCGCGTAGTTCAGGGGCGCCGAGATGGCGCCTTGCACCTGGTTGGTGTAGTCGTCGGCCAGTTTGTCCAATTCGTTGGTGGTGATGCCGGGTTTGACGAAGGGTGTCAGGTAGTCCAGCAGTTCGGAGGCCAGGCGGCCCGCCAGGCGCATGCCTTCAATGCCTTCAGCGTCTTTGTAAGTGATAGTCATGGATGAATTATCCCATTGGGCAAAAATTCAGGCTGGGGGCAGGGTTGGGTGGTTAAGCTATCACTCTCAATTTTTATGCGCTTCAGGGCGCAAACACCGAAGGATCAGCAGATATGGGCGCGCAGTGGAAAGCAAAAGGCAAGGAACTGGCAGCCAATGCCAAGGGCAAATTGTTTGGCCGCCTGGCCAAAGACATCATGATTGCTGCGCGCAGCGGGGCCGATCCTGCGTCCAACTCGCGCTTGCGCCTGGTGGTGGAGCAGGCCCGCAAGGTCTCCATGCCCAAGGAGACGCTGGACCGGGCCATCAAGAAGGGCGCGGGCCTGACCGGCGAGACGGTCAATTTCGAGCATGTGATCTACGAGGGTTTTGCCCCGCACCAGGTGGCCGTGATGGTCGAATGCCTGACCGACAACGTCAACCGCACCGCACCCGAGATGCGCGTGCTGTTTCGCAAGGGGCAACTGGGCACCTCCGGCTCCGTGTCCTGGGATTTTTCGCATGTGGGCATGATTGAAGCCGAGCCGAAAGTGGCCGGTGCCGATGCCGAACTCGCGGCCATTGAGGCGGGCGCGCAGGACTTTGAGGCTGGCGATGAAGAGGGAACCACGATGTTCATCACCGACCCGGCTGACCTGGATCTGGTCAGCCGCGCTTTGCCTGCGCACGGCTTCAGCGTGCTGTCGGCCAAGCTGGGCTACAAGCCCAAGAACCCGGTGAACCCGGCCAACCTGAGCCCCGAGCACCTTGAAGAGGTCGAAGCCTTTTTGGCGGCCATTGACGGCAATGACGACGTGCAAAACGTCTTTGTCAGCCTGGCCGGCTAAACACACTCACCCGGGCCGGGCCGGGGCGCTGGGTGCGGCGCTGGTAAAATTTGTCCTTTGCGGCCGGGCCCAGTCAGCGCTTGTGCCGTGAGTCAGTTTTCAACCCCGTCAGCCCCTCCCATTCAGGCCCCAAAGTGACTCTGCACATTACCCAATTCGAGGGCGGCAGCGCTCTCAGCAGCTTTCGTATCCAGCAACTCCTGCCCGCCCTGCAAGCGGTTCACGAGAAGATCAGTGGCGTGGCAGCCCGGTTTGTTCACCTGGTCACCTCCGATCGGGAGTCGCCCCAGGTGCTGCAGGAGCAACTGGCCGCCTTGCTCACCTATGGCGAGCCCTATACCGGTCCGGCCGAGGGCGCCCTGATCGTGGTCACCCCCCGTTTTGGCACGGTGTCGCCCTGGGCCTCCAAGGCCACCGACATTGCCCACAATTGTGGCTTGGCCATCAAGCGGGTGGAGCGCTGCGTGGAATACCGCATCACCTTGAAGCCCGGTTTGCTCAGCAAGCCCACCTTGTCCGAGGCGCAACTGGCGCAAATTGGCAGCTTGCTGCATGACCGGATGACCGAGAGCGTGATGCTGGACCGCGCCACTGCGCTGGGCTTGTTCACCGAGCTACAGCCCGCGCCCATGGCGCATGTCGATGTGCTGGGTGGCGGCAAAGCCGCGCTGGAGACGGCCAACACCCAGTTTGGGCTGGCGCTGGCGGCTGATGAGATTGACTATCTGGTGCAGGCGTTCACGCAGTTGCAGCGCAACCCCACGGATGTGGAGCTGATGATGTTCGCGCAGGCCAACAGCGAGCACTGCCGCCACAAAATCTTCAACGCCCAGTTCACCATTGACGGTGTGGCGCAAGACCAGAGCATGTTTGGCATGATCCGTCACACGCACCAAACCCACCCCCAGCACATGCTGGTGGCCTATTCGGACAACGCCTCGGTCATGGAGGGCGTTCCGGTAGAGCGATTTACAGCCAAATCGGCCTCTAGCCGGCAAGGAATAAGCTCTGGTAGCTATGAAAAAGAGATCGCTACCAATCATATCCTGATGAAGGTGGAAACCCACAACCACCCCACGGCCATTTCTCCGTTTCCCGGTGCTTCCACGGGCGCAGGCGGCGAGATTCGGGACGAAGGCGCCACCGGGCGCGGCTCCAAGCCCAAGGCCGGGTTGACCGGCTTCACCGTGTCCAAAATCAATTGGGGTCAGAACCCAATTGATTCATCGCGGTCAAAAGATCAAGTTAATGCGAATCTGACCCCCATTAACTACGGCAAGCCCGCGCACATTGCCAGCCCGCTGCAGATCATGATCGAAGGCCCCTTGGGCGGCGCGGCGTTCAACAACGAGTTTGGTCGGCCCAATTTGCTGGGTTACTTCCGCGAATACGAGCAGTCGGTGGTTCACCAAGTCAGTGGGGATGCCACGCCCAGGCAAGAGCAGCGCGGCTACCACAAGCCCATCATGATCGCCGGTGGTTTGGGCGTGATTGATTCAACCCAGACCCACAAGATCGAGTTCTCCGCGGGCAGCTTGTTGATCCAACTCGGTGGCCCCGGCATGCGCATCGGTATGGGCGGGAGCGCGGCGAGTTCCATGGCCACAGGGGCGAACGCCGCCGAGTTGGACTTTGATTCGGTCCAGCGCGGCAACCCCGAGATCGAGCGCCGGGCGCAAGAGGTGGTCAACCAATGCTGGATGCTGGGCCAGAGCGGTGGCCCCAGCGGCACAGGCAACCCCATTTTGGCGATCCACGACGTGGGCGCTGGCGGTTTGAGCAACGCCTTCCCCGAGTTGACGAACGACGCCGGGCGCGGTGCCCGCTTTGATTTGCGCGCCATTAAGCTCGAAGAATCCGGCATGGCGCCCAGGGAAATCTGGTGCAACGAGAGCCAGGAGCGTTATGTGCTGGCCATTGCACCCGAGTCGCTGGACCTGTTCACCGCGCTGTGCGAACGCGAGCGTTGCCCGTTTGCTGTGGTGGGCGTGGCCACTGAAGAACGCCAATTGCTGGTGTATGACGTCGAGTCGCCCGAGCGCCGCGCCGGGCCGCCCCAAGCAAGCTCAGCCCCCTCGGGGGGCAGCGCAATACACGAAGTGACAATCGTGGGGGTATCCGCACCCCGCGCCGGGCCGCCCCAAGCAAGCTCAGCCCCCGCGGGGGGCAGCGCAGCACACGAAGTGGCAAGCGTGGGGGCACCAGTCAACATGCCCATGAATGTGCTGCTGGGCAAGCCGCCCAAGATGCACCGTGACGTCAAGACCGTGGTGCGCACCTTTGCGCCCGTCAATCTGACCGGTGTGGACCTGCAAAAGGCCTGCATTGATGTGCTGTCCAGTCCCACCGTGGGTTCCAAGCGGTTTTTGATCACCATTGGTGACCGCACCGTGGGGGGCTTGAGCCACCGCGACCAGATGGTGGGCCCGTGGCAGGTGCCGGTGGCCGACTGCGCCGTGACCCTGGCCGACTTCAAGGGCTTTGCGGGCGAGGCCATGAGCATGGGGGAGCGCACACCGCTGGCCACGGTCAATGCGCCGGCCAGCGGCCGCATGGCGGTGGCCGAGGCCATCACCAATTTGCTCGCGGCGCCTTTTGAGTTGCCCCGCGTGAAACTGTCGGCCAACTGGATGGCTGCCTGTGGCGAGCCCGGCGAAGACGCGGCGCTGTACGCCACCGTCAAGGCGGTGGGCCTGGAGTTGTGCCCGGCGCTGGGTATTTCCATCCCCGTGGGCAAAGATTCGCTGTCCATGCGCACGCAGTGGACGGACGCTGGCGATGCCAAAAAAGTGACCTCGCCCGTGTCCCTGATCGTCACCGCGTTTGCCACGCTGGCCGATGTGCGCGGCACACTCACGCCGCAGCTCAATGCCGTGGACGACACCACGCTGGTGCTGATTGACCTGGGCCGCGGCCAATGCCGCATGGCGGGCAGCATCCTGGCGCAAACGCTGGGCCAGTTGGGTGACGATGTGCCGGACCTGGATGACCCGCAAGACCTGGTGAACCTCGTCAACGCGGTCAACGCGCTGCGCTCGCAGGGCAAGATTCTGGCCTACCACGACCGCAGCGATGGCGGCTTGTTTGCCACCGCCTGCGAGATGGCGTTTGCCGGCCACGTGGGCGTGATGCTCAATGTGGACCTGCTAGTGACCGAGGGCGATGGCATCACCGACAGCCGTGCTGATGTGGGTGACAGCAAGAACTGGGCGGGCCAGGTGAGCGCCCGGCGCGACGAGCTGACGCTCAAGGCCCTGTTCAACGAAGAACTTGGCGTGGTCCTGCAAGTGCGCACCGAGGAACGCAACGCCGTGATGCAAACCCTGCGCGAGCATGGCTTGTCCAGACATAGCCACTTTGTGGGCAAAACCCGCCCTGCCGACTCCACCATTCAGGCCGGTGTGGGCCAGGTGCAGGTGTGGCGCGATGCCAAGGCCGTGTTCAGCGCCAGCCTGTTCGATTTGCACCAGGTCTGGGACGCCACCAGCTGGAAAATCTGCCAGTTGCG
>CAZBKX010000690.1:0-1534 GCA_964492535.1 uncultured Rhodoferax sp.
CGGCCAGTGAAAGTCGGTAGGCACGCCAGCCGGGCACCAGACTGGCAAGGATACCCGCCATCAGCACGGCGCCGAACAGCGCCCACTGTTCGGCGCTGGGTGCCGAGGCCTGCAGCGTGACGCCGAAACGCTGCTGCACCCAGGGCCCGGCGGCCACCACGGCGCCGGCCGCCGCGGCCGCCCCCGTCAGCGCGCCCAGCAGCGTCACCAGCGCGCCTTCGGTGGCCAGCAGCCCCAGCACGTGGCGCGGCCCGGCCCCGACGGCACGTAGCACGGCCAGTTCGCGCCGGCGCTCGTTCAGCCCCGCCAGCACCACCGCCACCAGCGAGGCCAGACTGACCAGCGCAACCAGTCCCGATATCGCCAGCAGCGCGCGCTCGCCCAGGCCGACCACCGCCCACAGCTCGTCCAGCGCCACGCCCGGCAGCACCGCCAGCAAGGGCTCGCCTTCGTAATCGGCCACGAAGCGCTGCACGTTGAATACCGCCACGCGGTTCTTCAGGCCCACCAGCGCGGCCGTCACCTGCTTCGGCTCGAGGTCGAACTTGCGCGCGTGCTCGGGGGCGATGCTCACGCCCGGCAACGGCGCGCCACCGGCCCAGTCGAGGTGGATGGCCTCGATGGCCTGCAGGCTGATGTGCACCGTGCGGTCGACCGGCGTGCCGGTGCGCGCCAGCAGGCCCACCACGGCAAAGGGCTTGTCGGCATGGTCGGTCCCCAGCGCGCCTCCCGCGCCTGCGGCCATGCCATGGCTGAGCGTGATGCGCTGCCCCAGCCGATAACCCAGCTTCTCGGCGACCTCGGCGCCGATGACGGCCTCGTACAGACCGTCCAGCGTGCCGGCGAAGGCACGCCCTTCGGCCAACGCCAGCGGCTGGCTGTCGCCATAGGCAAAGCGCGTGAAGTACTCGGCCGTGGTGCCCAGCACCGGGTGGCCGCGGTGCGAGTCGCCCAGCGCGATCGGCACCGTCCAGGCCACCGCCCGGTGCGCAGCCACGGCACGCACGCTGGCCATGCCGATGCTGTTGGTGGCGCCGCCGACGCG
Organism: uncultured Rhodoferax sp.; assembly: GCA_964492535.1. Lineage (GTDB taxonomy): Bacteria > Pseudomonadota > Gammaproteobacteria > Burkholderiales > Burkholderiaceae_C > Rhodoferax. The sequence goes on from CAZBKX010000690.1 coordinate 1,046, forward strand.
GAACACCGCGTACAGCATCAGCTGCACGGGGCCGGTGCGCGCACCGACGATGAGGTCGGTGCCGCTGACCGACTGTGTGAAGCTGCTGCGGATGTCGCTGCGCAGCCGCTCCAGCGACAACAGCAGCGCGGTGGCCAGCGCAATGGAAAGCACCACCAGCGCCAGCGTGCCGCGGCGGTTCCAGGCGCTGCGCGCGGCGATCTGCAGCAAGGCAGTCATGGCGAAGCGGCCCGGTTCAGCGCCGGCAGCGACAGGCGTTCGTCGAAATGCACCGCCAACCGCTCGTCATGGCTCACGAAGACCAGCGTGCTGCCGCCGGCGCGGCACTCGCCCAGCAGCAGCGCCATGAAGTCGTCGCGCAGCGCCGCGTCGAGCGCCGATGTCGGTTCGTCGGCGATCACGAGTTCGGGCCGGCCGATCAAGGCCCGCGCCGCCGCCACCCGCTGCTGCTGGCCGACCGACAACGCGTCGGCGCGGCGCGACCACAGC
>CAZBKX010000691.1:0-2199 GCA_964492535.1 uncultured Rhodoferax sp.
CCACCTCGGGCGTGTTGATGCGGTTGGTGGCCACCAGCGGGATATTCACCTTGCCCTTGAGCTGTTTCGTGACCCAGGCGAACGCGGCGCGCGGCACCTTGGTGGCAATAGTGGGAATGCGCGCTTCATGCCAGCCAATGCCGGTGTTGATGATGCTGGCGCCGGCCGCCTCCACCGCCTGGGCCAGCTGAATCACCTCGTCTTGTGTGGAGCCGCCTTCGACCAGGTCGAGCATCGAGAGGCGGTAAATGATGATGAAGTTCGGGCCCACCCGCTCGCGCGTGCGCCGCACAATTTCTACGGGGAAGCGAATGCGGTTCTCGTAGCTGCCACCCCATTCGTCGTCACGCTGGTTGGTGCGCGCCGCAATGAATTCATTGAGCAAGTAGCCCTCGGAGCCCATGATTTCCACGCCGTCGTAGCCGGCGGACTGGGCCAGCGCGGCGCAGTTCACAAAGTCGGTGATGGTCTGGCCGACCTCTTCGGTGCTCAGCGGGTTGGGGCGAAACGGGTTGATGGGGGCCTGCAAGGCGCTGGGGGCGACCAGATCCGGGTGGTAGGCGTAGCGGCCAAAGTGCAGGATCTGCATGGCGATCTTGCCACCTGCCTCGTGCACCGCCTGGGTCACCACCTGGTGGTGCGCAGCTTCTTCAGGGGTGGTCATGCGGGCGCCGCCGGGCATGGGGCGGCCGCGGTCGTTGGGGGCAATGCCGCCGGTGACGATCAGGCCCACGCCGCCAGCAGCCCGCTCGGCGTAAAACGCGGCCATGCGCTTGAAGCCGTCTTTGGCTTCCTCAAGCCCCACGTGCATGGAGCCCATGATCACCCGGTTGCGCAAGGTGGTGAAGCCCAGATCCAGGGGCTGAAGCATGTGGGGGTAGGTCGTCATGAAATAAAAATCCTCAAAAAAGTGTGGATGCTGATTCGGTTGCGCAAGACAGGGTTGGGCGCGTCACTATGCAACCAGTTGCACCAGTCTAGGCAAATCATGCCAGTTGTGCAACCAGTTGCATAGAGGGTTTGCACCATTTAGACTCCCCGCATGTCTTTGTCCCACGCCTTGCTCACGTCGCTCATCGAGAAATCGTCTTCAGGTTACGACCTGGCGCGCCGGTTTGACAAGTCGATTGGCTACTTTTGGCACGCCACGCACCAGCAGATATACCGCGAACTGGCGCGCATGGAGGCCGCAGGCTGGATCGAGTCCAGCAGCGCGCCGGATGCCGGCAAGACCCGCAAGCGCGAATACCGCGTGCTGGAGGCGGGCCGCCTCGAGTTGGTTCGCTGGTCGGGCGAGGCGTCCGCACCGATCGATTTGCGCGACGAGTTCATGGTGCGCCTGCGGGCAGATGCCGCCATGGGCCCGCTGGAACTGGCGCCCGAGTTACAGCGCCGCATTGCCTTGCACCAGGAGCGCCTGCACACCTACCGCGAGATTGAGTTGCGTGATTTTCCGGATGCAGTGCCGCTGCCCCGCGCAGCGCTGATTCGTCACATGATTCTGAAAAAGGGCATTCTGTACGAGGAAGCCTCGATTCAATGGTCTGAGCAGATGCTGGATTTACTACTTAATCAATAGCTATCCAGGCAATAGATGCGCCGGCCGGAAGGCCAAAAGACTTGGAATCGTCGTTGTGGGGCCGATGCCACCGGGGTGAATGGCTGCGCGGCTGTCCCCCGGATCGTGCTTCGCCCAATCCTCCTCCTTGATGCCGCTGCGCCATCCACCCCGGTGGCATCGTCAGCCAGCACGTTTGGTGCGCAATGACTCAACAGCCGTTGAGCGCCAGCCATGTTGGCAGGCTCGCGAGGCAGCATTCGCCCTTCAGGCCGCATCGCCTCCCGGCTCATGCAGGGGGGAGTTTCACGCATTCACCGCTTCGCGCTCCAACCAGGCCGTGCAGGCCGATAACGTGAGCGGGCGTGAAAGATGGTAGCCCTGCGCCACGGCGCAGCCACATTTGCGCAAGTACTCCATTTGTTCAAGGGTTTCGACGCCCTCGGCAATCACGTTCATACCCAGGTTGACGCCAATCGTCAGCGAAATGCGCAAAATGGCCTCCGCCTTGCGCTCGGTGCTGGCACGCTGCACGAAGCTGGCGTCGATTTTGAGCTCCTTGAACGGCAAATCAACCAACTGGCTCAAGCTGGAATAGCCGGTTCCAAAGTCATCAATCGACAAAATAAATCCCATCATCG
>CAZBKX010000692.1:0-2283 GCA_964492535.1 uncultured Rhodoferax sp.
TCTTCACCCATTGGGTGATCCTCCAAAATGCTCTGTAGCCCGCATCAGGCCTCAGTTTTTGGGGATTTTAAGAGGGTCAACTGAGGAAAATAGGTTCAACAAAGTTCGCGACAATTGCAGGATGGCTCAGCACCCTCCCCCGCGACCAACTTTTGGTCTGCTTCGGTCTTTTCGACCACGGCTCATTGATGCACTGCGGGACTACAACCGCCAGCGTTTCATGCGTGATGTGGGAGCCGGGCTAACGGTGGGTGTGGTGGCCTTGCCGCTGGCCATGGCCTTTGCAATTGCCAGCGGACTCAAGCCTGAAGCCGGCTTGTTCACTGCCATCGTTGGCGGCATTCTGATTTCGGCACTGGGCGGGAGCCGGGTACAAATTGGTGGACCCGCCGGCGCCTTCATTGTCATTGTGTACGGCATCGTTGAGCGTTACGGGCTGGCCAACCTCATCATCGCCACTGCCATGTCAGGTGTGATGTTGTTTGCCATGGGCGTGTTCAAGCTGGGCACCCTGATTCGATTCATCCCGGTGGCGGTTGTGATCGGCTTCACCAACGGCATTGCGGTCCTGATTGCGCTGTCACAAATCAAGGACTTTCTGGGACTGAGCATCCCCACCATGCCAGCAGACTTTTTTGGCATTCTGTCGTCCCTGCACGCAGCACTGCCCACCCTGAGCCGGACAGCCACGGCGCTGGCTCTGGCCTGCCTGGCTGTCATCGTGGCGTGGCAGGTGGTGATTCCCAGGCTGGCCCAAAAACAGGTGTGGGCCGCCCGGTGTGCGATGGCACCCGGGTCCGTGGTGGCCCTGGTGCTGGCCACTGCCAGCGTGGCGTTGTTCAACTTGCCGGTGGAAACCATCGGGAGCCGGTTTGGGGGAATTCCGTCCGCTCTGCCTGCGCTGGTGTGGCCTGAATTCTCCTGGGCGTCTGCCCGCTACCTCCTGCTACCCGCAGCCACTTTGGCGATGTTGGGCGCCATTGAGTCGCTCCTGTGTGCCCGGGTGGCCGACGGCATGATTGATGACCGCCACAACCCCAACCAGGAACTCATGGCGCAGGGTATTGCCAACTTTGTCACCCCGTTTTTTGGCGGCATGCCGGCCACCGGCACCATCGCGCGCACCGTGACCAATGTCAAGAGCGGCGCCAGCAGCCCGGTGGCCGGCATTGTGCATGCGGTCACCCTGCTGCTGATTGTGCTGTTGGCAGCCCCGCTGGCCCAGGACATCCCCCTGGCGGCCATGGCGGCCATTCTGATGTTTGTGGCCTGGAACATGGGGGAGTGGCGCGAGTTCCTGCACTTGCGGCAGTTCCGCATGCCTTACCGCATCACTTTGCTCGCGGTGTTTTTCCTGACGGTGGTGTTTGATTTGACGGTAGCGGTCGAGGTCGGCCTGGTGGCGGCGTGCATCACCTTCATCTACCGGATCTCCAGCCTGTCACGCTTTGAGCCCATCAGCCTGGCAGACCACCCGAGCCTGTCCGCACCCACCGCCACACACCCGGTTTGGTTTGCGGGCTTCAGACTGTATGGCGCGCTGTTTTTCGGCGCCATCAAGCTGATTGCAGATTTGCGGGAAAACCTGCCTCACCAAGTCTTGTTGCTGGACATGAAAAACGTGATCTATGTCGACTCCTCCGGAGCCGACACGCTCAATGACCTGGCCCGCGCCTGCACCAAGTCGGGCGTGCGCCTGCTGGTCTGCGGGCTCAACCATCAGCCGCTGGATATGGCCCGGCGTTGCGGCTTCATTGCGCAGATCGGGGCCGACCACAGCTACACCGACCTCCCGGCTGGCATCACGGCTGCCATGCAGTGGATGCCAGGCAGTAATTTGCCCAAGCCCGAACACGACCTTGACCTTTTTCTGGCAGCTTCTGGCTGATGCAGCAATCCAGGTTTGAATGAAAAGGCCTGGGAACATGACGCCGCGTGGCATGCCAGGATGTAGAAGTCAGCGCGATTGCCGACCAGAGGCAGGAAGTCTTCTTCCCCGTTCACACCAGCACCGCAGCAGGCGGGGACGGGGTTCTGCAGTGGTGTGAGATGCGAGTTGCGATTGGGGCATTCCCCGAGTTTTGGAGCGCCCAAACGATGCCATACTCAAAACAATGTTGTCCAACATCCACAATCCAAATTCAGGACAACACACGGCTATCAACAGCATGGTCTGGTAGCTCAAAATTTGCGGAATAACTCATGGTTTTTAGTTCCAATATTTTCCTCTTTGCTTTTCTCCCGCTTTTTTTGGTTTGCTATTACCTCACCCCGTGGCGGGGA
>CAZBKX010000693.1:0-1875 GCA_964492535.1 uncultured Rhodoferax sp.
TTTTGTAGGCCCCCAGCAATTGATTGAGTGACGTAATGTTGACGGTCACGCCTTTGCCCTGGTTGCCGTCTTTGGGTTTCACGACGACCGGCAAGCCAATGTCCAGGGCAGCAGCCCAAGCGTCTTCAGAATTTACCACGACCCGACCCAGCGGGACCGGCACGCCTGCTGCGTCCAGCAGCCGCTTGGTGAGCTGCTTGTCCTGGGCCACAGCCTCGGCAATGGCGCCGGTGACATCCATTTCGGCGGCTTGGATCCGGCGTTGCCGGCTGCCCCAGCCCAGCATCACCATGCTGCCCTCGGTCATGCGCTTGTAGGGAATGCCGCGCGCGACCGCCGCGTCCACGATGGCCCCGGTGCTGGGCCCGAGGCGCACGTCTTCGTCCAGCTCCCTGATTTGATCCAGCGCCTGTTGAATGTCAAAGGGGGCGTCATCCTGAGCAGCCACGCACAAGGCATGGGCCAATTCAAGTGCCAGGCGCCCAACCGCCTCCTCGGAGTATTCAATAATGACCTGGAAGACGCCGGCCTCCACCGTGGGTGCCGTGCGTCTGAAGGTCACCGGGCAGCCCGCCTGTGCTTGCAGGTCGATCGCGGCCAGGCCCAGCACATGCGCCAGGGTCACGCTGGCTTCCTGGCCAATCGGCTGCAGGCTGCTGATGCCCGGAAAGCGGGAGCGAAGTCGCGCCTCAAAGCCTTCTTGGTCGGTGATGGCGCATTCATGCGGGGTGCATCGCACCACCACTTCAATGGCCGTGTGTTGAGTCCACAGGTTCGGGCCGCGAAGTGCTCGGATACGTGACAGTTCCATAAACTCAGTTCTTCAAGGGTGATGTGGATTCGAATGTGCGCAGTCCCGCGCCAATCAGTTCGGGGGCGATGTCCAGGGCCCAGGCGGCAGCCACGGCGGCCATGACCATCTCGGGTTTGTTAGCTTTGCTGGCGGGGAGTGATTTCAATGCAATCTGGGCCACTCTGTCTTGCCCCTGGGTCAGCACAATATGGTCGTTTTGCACAAATACGGCGCGCTCACCGCGGCTGCGGTGGTTGGCGATGGCCTCGTTTTCGGGGTTCAGACCGTAAAAGATAACCTGACCGTCGCACAGGGCCGCCATCTCCACAACCTGGGGGTCGGCCGCATTCAGGACGGCCGTGCCATGGGGCAAGATCACGTCCACCTGGGTGCGCACCACGTTGAAGAGCTTGTCAAGGTCGTTGATGAAAAATTCTTCAAGCGACTCAAACCCGCTGACATCGGTCACCACACCGACCAGGCATTTGTCATAGGGCAAGCCCTCGCCCAAGATCCCGCGGCTGCTGTGTTCGAACACCGCCACCTCGACCGACGGGTTGACGAGCAGGCGTTGCGCAGCATCCCAAGGCCTGCAGTCACGGGCCTGCACTTGCCGGGCTTTGAGAAAGAAGCCGTCTTCGCAGGCCAGGCCCACCTGTTTGCCGCTGATGTGGACCAACCACGCGATCAGCCGGGAAATGCGGGCGGTGTTTTGGGTGCCGGTGATGCCCACCACCGGAATGCGACCGGTTTGGTGGGTTTCAAACAGATGCTCGATGATGGCTTTGCCAACGGGTCGCGCCTGACCGCCTGCGGGCTTCAAATGGGCCAGCAGGCCGGGGCTGGCATTGACCTCAATGACAGCGCCGCGTTGCCCGGTCAAGGGGAGGCCAATGTCTTGCAGCACCATGTCGACGCCCGCAATGTCCAGCCCGACCACGCGCGCGGCCAGGGTGGCTGCGGCTGCCACGCTTTCTGCCCCCAGTTCCATGGCCTTCCGGTAAAACAGGTCTACGGCATCCGCGGTGCTGAGCATCGTCTCCTGCAGCAGCAAGCCGCTGCTCATGCCTTTGCCAAGACGG
>CAZBKX010000694.1:0-2198 GCA_964492535.1 uncultured Rhodoferax sp.
CAACCGCGAGGGTATTGCAGCGACGTAAACCGCAAGAATCAACCTGATCGCATCAGTGCCCACCGGGTGCTGTGGCGGGGCTCGGCCCAAAACAGTACCACTGGGCTGATTGGGTCAGGGAAAATGCCAGTTTTGGCAGCGTGCCATTGCAATGATGGCTTAAATCATCGCCACCGGCGGGCTTGGATCACCCCAAGACGCTACGCGGGCGGTGGGACGTAAAAAGATATTTTCAGAAGAGATGTAGGTCTGACCGGGCTCGATCGGCATAGGGGGTCCCCCGCAATGGAAGACACCCCTGCCACACCACCGGGCATGCGGGTCCGCACCCGGCGGTTCGGGAGTTTGAGGTCAGGACAGACGCGGCACTCCGAGCTGATCAAAGTACGCAATGGTGAGAACTGTCTTGAGCATGCGATCGCAGTTGTGCCACCAGCAATGGCTGTACGCAGCCACTTTTGCTGCCGCGTAGTCCGTCGCCCCCAGCGCTTTGAGCGCTCGGTAGATGGTTGTCGGCTTCTTCCAGTGCTTGAGCTGGATCGCTCGCAATCGACGGCGCAGCCACTCGTCTAGCCTGCGCCAGACGTTGGGCGTTTGCGCCAATCCAAAGTAGGCCTTCCACCCCAGCATGTAGAGCCGCAGTCTCTCCACTACTTGCTCCATGCTGCGCCCGCCCGAGCGGCAGGTGATCTGGCGAATGCGAGCCTTGAAGGTTTGCATGGCCTTATCGGCCACTTTGCATTTGACTTCCCGGCCTTTACCCACCCAGAGTGCGTAGCCCAGAAACTTGCGCCCAAAGGCGCTGCCCACCGCGCTTTTGGCCTCGTTGATTTGAAGCTTCAAGCCGTCATAGAGCTTTCTGAGGTACGCCATCACCCGCTCGCCTGCCTTCTTGCTGCCCACGTAGACATTGCAATCATCGGCATAACGCGCGAAGCTGTGGCCTCGCGCTTCTAATGCCTTGTCCACTTCGTCCAGCAACACATTGGCCAGCAGGGGCGACAGCGGCCCGCCTTGCGGCGTGCCCTTGTCGCGCTCCATCACGATTCCACCGTCCATGATCGCGGCATTGAGGTAAGCGCGGATTAACCGCAGCGTCTGCCCATCATCGATGTGCCTTCGCAGCCTATCCATCAGAATGTCGTGATTCACCCGGTCGAAGAATTTCGACAGGTCAACGTCCACCACCACGCGCTTTCCCTCCTGTACGTAGCTCCGTGCGGCTTTGACCGCATCGTGCGCTCGCCGGCCAGGACGAAACCCATGGCTGTGTTCGCTGAAGGTGGGATCGATCAGCGGTTGCAACACTTGCAGCAGTGCTTGCTGTATCAGTCGATCCGTGACCGTTGGAATACCCAACTCGCGTTGGCTACCGTCAGGTTTTGGGATCATCACCTTGCGCACCGGCTCAGGCCGGTAGTGCCCTGCCAGCAGCTTGCGTCGGATATCTGTCCAGCGTGTGCGTAGCGTTTGGGCGGTGGCCTCAATATCGAGTCCGTCCACCCCTGCTGCGCCATTGTTGGCTTTGACCCGCCGCCACGCCGTCTGCAGGTTCTGTCTCGTCAGCGCCGCATCCAACAGGCCACCTGTGCCTGCCATCGTCTTTGCTGACCCTGTGTCTGGGTGCTCATGCGACGTACCTCCAGTTTCCTCACCAGCAGGCTCAGGCCCAGCTTCACCGGGCTTCCTCCCTGCCAGCCCGGGTTTCCCCGGCATCTGACGCATGACCTTACAGCTTTGCATGTCCTCAGTCACTCTCTCACGTTTGGCCCTTCGTGGTTTCTTTCTTGCCTCATCGGCCCCATACTGCCACTACTACGGCCTCTGCTGACTTCTCGCTCCGGTTTACACCGTCGGCCTTTCAGCCATAGGGCGAGATCTCCCCGGGTAAGAACGCACACCTTCACCGCACAATCGCCGCATCTACGCCGCTTCGCCTTGGTCACAAGAGCTTTGCAAATTGGAGCTTGCTGGCCCTGCTTGACAGCGCCTTCTATGCGATTTTTGTCCATCGACTCGCGGTTTACGTTCCACGCTTCCTTCCCACACTCGGTCACCCTCATGCAGTTGCGCTTCACTTCGCTCACTGTGACCAGCTCGCGGCGGGACTTTCACCCGCAGGTGTGCGCCCATGCCGGGCGCACTCCAACAAACGGTTCAGATCGTGGCTTCGCACGATCTAACCTTACTCGTTAGGC
>CAZBKX010000695.1:0-2008 GCA_964492535.1 uncultured Rhodoferax sp.
ATGCTCTCCGGCGCGGTGACCAAGGTGCACCCTGAAGGCTTGCCGGATGACACCATTCGCATCCAGCTCGAAGGCACCGGTGGTCAGTCGTTTGGCGCTTTCCTGGCCAAGGGCATCACCATGTACCTGATTGGCGATGCCAATGACTACACCGGCAAAGGCTTGTCGGGCGGCCGCATCGTGGTTCGCCCCAGCATCGACTTCCGGGGTGATGCCATCAAGAACACCATCGTGGGCAATACGGTGATGTTTGGGGCGACCAGCGGCGAGGCATTCTTCAGTGGCGTGGGCGGCGAGCGTTTTGCGGTGCGTCTGTCGGGTGCCACCACCGTGGTGGAGGGTACCGGCGACCACGGCTGCGAGTACATGACCGGGGGCACCGTGGCGGTGCTGGGCCTGACCGGGCGCAACTTTGCAGCCGGCATGAGCGGCGGTATTGCCTATGTGTATGACGAAGACGGTCACTTTGCCCAGCGTTGCAACACCGCCATGGTGTCCATGGAGAAGGTGCTTACCAGCGCCGAGCAGGACGCCACGCTCGACAAGGCCGTTTGGCACCGGGGCTTGAGCGATGAGGTGCAATTGCGCAAGTTACTCGAAGACCACAACCGCTGGACCGGCAGCAAGCGCGCACGTGAATTGCTCGACACCTGGTCGGTGGCGCGCCTGAAGTTTGTCAAGGTCTTCCCGAATGAGTACAAACGGGCCCTCGGCGAGATTCATGCACGTAAAGAGGCTGTAGCCGGCAAAGAAAATGCACAAGTAGCTACAAAAAAAGAAGCGGTTGCTGCCAAATAAGGCACCATCCCTCAACCTAACAGGAACAGCATCATGGGAAAAGTAACTGGCTTCATGGAATTTGAGCGGCTGGAAGAAGGCTACAAGCCCGTCACCGAGCGCTTGAAGAATTACAAAGAGTTTGTCATTGGTCTGGATGACAAGCAGGCCAAGGTGCAGGCAGCCCGCTGCATGGACTGTGGGACACCGTTCTGCAACAGCGGGTGCCCGGTCAACAACATCATTCCGGATTTCAACGATCTGGTGTATCAGGGCGACTGGAAAAACGCGATTGAGGTGCTGCACAGCACCAACAACTTTCCCGAATTCACCGGTCGGATTTGCCCCGCGCCATGCGAGGCGGCTTGTACGCTGAATGTCAATGATGGCGCGGTGGGCATCAAGTCGATCGAGCACGCCATCATTGACCGCGCCTGGTCCGAGGGCTGGGTGACTCCGCGCCCCGCCAAGCACAAGACTGGCAAAAAGGTCGCTGTGGTCGGCTCCGGCCCCGCCGGTATGGCAGCGGCCCAACAGCTGGCGCGGGTCGGTCACGACGTGACTCTGTTTGAAAAGAATGACCGTGTGGGTGGCTTGCTGCGCTACGGTATTCCTGACTTCAAGATGGAAAAGTCGCACATCGACCGTCGCGTGGCGCAAATGCAACTCGAAGGCGTGACCTTTCGCACCGGCGTGCTGGTGGGCGACTTGCCCAAAAGCTCCAAGGTCATCAACTGGGCCAAAGAGACCATCACGCCTGCGCAGCTGCGAAAAGATTTTGACGCGGTGCTGCTGACCGGCGGTGCCGAGCAGTCGCGGGACCTGCCTGTACCCGGCCGGGAGTTTGAGGGCATTCACTTTGCGATGGAGTTCCTGCCGCTCCAAAACAAGGTCAACGCGGGTGACAAACTCAAAGGTCAGTTGCGTGCCGATGGCAAGCACGTTATCGTCATTGGTGGCGGCGACACGGGTTCGGACTGTGTGGGCACCAGCAACCGCCACGGCGCGGTCAGCGTGACCCAATTTGAGGTGATGCCCCAGCCCCCGGTGGAAGAAAACCGCCCCATGACCTGGCCCTACTGGCCCATGAAGCTGCGCACCAGCTCCAGCCACGATGAAGGCTGCACCCGCGAGTTCGCGGTGTCCACCAAGGAGTTTCTGGGCGAAAAAGGCAAGGTCACCGGCCTGACGACCGTCCACACCGAGATGAAGGACGGCAAGCTGGTCGAGA
>CAZBKX010000696.1:0-1507 GCA_964492535.1 uncultured Rhodoferax sp.
TTTCCCGAGATCGAGAAGTTTGACCACTTGCCCCCGGCTCGGGTCGAGGGCGCCACCGCGTTTGTGAGCATCATGGAAGGCTGCTCCAAGTACTGCAGTTACTGCGTGGTGCCCTACACCCGGGGCGAAGAGGTGAGCCGCCCGTTTGAAGACGTGCTGGTGGAGGTGGCGGGCCTGGCCGACCAAGGCGTGAAAGAAGTGACGCTCTTAGGCCAGAACGTGAACGCCTGGCGCGCCAGGATGGTGAGCGATCCCGCATCACCGTCTGCCGAGATGGCGGACTTTGCCACGCTGCTGGCCTATGTGGCCGAGATTCCCGGCATTGAGCGCATTCGCTACATGACCAGCCACCCCAACGAGTTCACGCCGTCCCTGATTGCCGCGTACGAGACCATCCCCAAGCTGGTGAGCCACCTGCACCTCCCGGTGCAACATGGCTCCGACCGCATTTTGATGGCCATGAAACGCGGCTACACCGCCATGGAATACAAGAGCACGGTGCGCAAGCTGCGCGCAATTCGCCCGGACATGGCCATGAGCAGCGATTTCATCGTGGGCTTTCCCGGCGAGACCGAGGACGACTTCAACAAGATGATGAAGCTGATTGACGAGGTGGGCTTTGACAACTCTTTCAGCTTCATCTTCAGCCCGCGCCCCGGCACGCCTGCGGCCAATCTGCACGATGACACGCCGCATGAGGTGAAGCTGCGCCGCCTGCAGCACCTGCAAGGCGTCATCAATGCCAGCATCAAAAGCATCAGTGAGAGCCGCCTGAACACGGTGCAGCGCATTCTGGTGGAGGGCCCGTCCAAACGCGATGGGTCAGAGCTGATGGGCCGCACCGAGTGCAACCGGGTGGTGAATTTTGTCGGCCAACCGCGGCTGATCGGACAACTGGTGGACGTCAACATCACTGAAACCCGCAACTTCTCGCTGCGCGGTGAGGTGCTGACGCGGGACGTGGCGAGCGAGGTTTGACCAGCGGGTGTCGTGCATCTGACTGCCTCCGCCAATTATTCAAAAACAATAGCTTCTCACGCTTTAAATACGCCGGCCAGAGGGCTGAACAATGCATAAACCTGGCATGAGCAGCGCTGCCTTCTACACGCTGCTGTTGGTGGCCTTGATGATGGGCGCCAACCATGTGGCGGCCCGCTTTGCCTTCAACAACGGTGTGGATGTGGCCACGGCAGTGGCTTTCAGGAGCGGCATCACGGCGGCGGTGGTGGCCCTGCTGCTGGTCGTGCAAAAAGTGCCCCTCGTTTTGAGCCGCCAGCACCTGAAAGCGCTCGCGGCCATTGGCGCGCTGCTGGCGGTGCAGAGCCTGAGCCTGTATGCGTCGGTAGCCCGCCTGCCGGTAGCACTGGCCTTGCTGGCGTTCAACACTTACCCGATCTGGACCGCGTTTTGGGCCTGGGCCCTGCACCGGCGCAGCCCGGAACGGGCGGCCCTGATCGCCATGCCCGTCATCCTGGTGGGTCTGGCCCTGGCGCTGGATGTACTGGGC
>CAZBKX010000697.1:0-2256 GCA_964492535.1 uncultured Rhodoferax sp.
GAGTGCCTGAACGAGGATGGCCGACTGGTCATCATCGCTGTCCAGGGTGGCATCAAAAGTGAAATCAATGCCGGGCTCGTCTTGCGGCGACGTCTCACGGTTACGGGCTCAACCTTGCGTGCGCGTCCGGTCGCATTCAAGGAGGCGATTGCACAAGCCTGCCTGAAAAATGTCTGGCCCTTGATTGAAAACGGTCAAATCAAGCCGGTAGTTTTCAGCACCTTTGCGGCTGCAGATGCCGCCAAGGCACATGCCTTGATGCAGTCCAACCAGCACATCGGAAAAATAGTCTTGACGTGGGGTGTCGAATGAAGAAACTGATTGTTGGAAACTGGAAGATGAATGGCAGCCTGGCTGCCAACGAGTCCTTGATTCAAGCCTTGCGCGGCGGCTTGCCGACAGCGGCCAGCAAGGTGGCACTGTGTGTGCCGTCGGTCTATTTGTCACAATGCCAGATACTGCTGGCCGGTAGCGCTATCGACTTGGGCGCGCAGGATGTTTCCGCTCATGAATCCGGTGCTTTTACAGGGGAGCTTTCTGGTGCCATGCTCAGGGAATTCGGCGTTCGCTATTGCATCGTGGGCCATTCCGAGCGCCGTCAGTATCACGCAGAGACAGATACGCTGGTGGCTCTGAAAGCCCAGCGAGCACTGGCCTGCGGCCTGACGCCGATCGTGTGTGTCGGCGAAACGCTCGACGAGCGCGAAGCCGGACAAACAGAAGAAGTGGTCAAGCGCCAATTGGCCGCTGTGATTCATGCCAACGGGCATTGCATCAGTGAAATTGTGGTCGCTTACGAGCCGGTGTGGGCGATTGGGACCGGAAAAACGGCCTCGGTCGAGCAGGCACAGCAAGTCCACTTGGTACTGCGCTCGCAGTTGAGGGCAGCATCGAGCCAGGCTGATCGAATTCATATTTTGTATGGCGGCAGCATGAACACTGCCAATGCAGCGCAGCTGCTGGCCCAACCCGACATTGATGGCGGCTTGGTTGGTGGTGCATCGCTCAAGGCGCCAGATTTTTTGTCAATTATTACCTCAGCGCCGTGACTGGATGCTTCGGTTGCTACTAATTTAGGAGTTTTTAATGAGTGCTTTTCTGACTATTCTTCTCGCGATTCAGCTGTTGACCGCCATCGCCATGGTGGGCTTGATTCTCGTCCAGCACGGCAAGGGCGCCGACATGGGCGCGGCCTTTGGCAGTGGGGGCTCTGGCAGTTTGTTCGGCGCAACAGGTAGCGCGAACTTCTTGTCACGAACCACCGCGGTATTGGCAACGGCGTTTTTCGTGTCCACGTTGATGCTGGCTTATTTTGGCACCGCGCGACCCGCCACCAGTTCGGGTAGCGTGCTGGATGGCGCCGCTGTCTCGGCGCCTGCGGCTTCTCAGCCTGCAACACCTGCTTCAGGCGCGGCTCAGATTCCATCCAAATAATTGCTCGTGAAATTGCATCCTTCTCATCAAGAAATGTAGGGATTTCAGGGTAAACTCTAAGTCTGTCTTGAGAGCCAAATCCGCAAGGAACCTCACGCAATCCAGACATAAAAGCCGCCGTCGTGGTGAAATTGGTAGACACGCTATCTTGAGGTGGTAGTGGCGAAAGCTGTGCGAGTTCGAGTCTCGCCGACGGCACCAGAAAAAATGACTTGCTGCAGATATCTGCAGCAAGTCAATATCTTGATCAGAATCTCCCGATGAACCTCGATCAGTACCTTCCCGTTCTATTGTTTATTTTGGTCGGCATCGCAGTGGGCATTGTTCCGCAGGTACTGGGTTACTTTCTAGGCCCAAATCGCCCTGATCCGGCCAAAAACTCCCCTTACGAGTGTGGTTTCGAGGCATTTGAAGATGCCCGGATGAAGTTCGACGTACGCTACTACCTAGTAGCTATTTTGTTTATTCTTTTTGACCTCGAAATCGCTTTTCTTTTCCCCTGGGCGGTGTCTATCAAGGATATTGGTCCATTGGGTTTTTGGTCTGTGATGGTTTTCCTTGGCATCCTCGTTGTGGGGTTTGTCTACGAGTGGAAAAAAGGGGCCCTTGACTGGGAGTGATGCAATGATCGAAGGCGTATTAAACGAAGGGTTCGTCACCACCAGCTATGACTCGGTGATGAATTGGGCCAAGACGGGCTCTGTTTGGCCCATGACTTTTGGATTGGCTTGCTGTGCTGTGGAAATGATGCATGCGGCTGCAGCACGATACGACATCAGCCGGTTTGGTGCCGAGGTGTTTCGTGCGAGCCCACGTCAATCC
>CAZBKX010000698.1:0-5725 GCA_964492535.1 uncultured Rhodoferax sp.
GATTGCTCAGAAGCACCTCTTTATCGAGACCCTGGAAACACGCAACTCAGACAGCCTTGACTTCCATGACGTCTCGGTCTGGGGGGTGCGCAGCGCCCTGGAAGCAGCCTTTAAAGCCGGGGTCGAGTTGGGTGCATCCATGCCAAAGCCGACTGAGTCGGAGATTGGCAACACCTAAAAAAAACGCGACAAGCCAAGCGGAAAAAGCTTGGCTTGTCCTGCCAAAAGCGCGCGCATCGCATCGTCTTAACCACCATCTAAAAGGAGCCTCCAATGAGCACTGTTTCCCTCACCACCACCCAGCAAGCCATGCTGGACCATGCCATCCACCAAACAGAAGGTCGAATCGACTGGTTTCCAGAACACATCAAAGGCGGCGCACGCCAAAAGGTGCTGCAAGGACTCTTCAATCGCGCGCTGATCACCGGCAACGGTGTCGACCACTTTGTCGCCGCAGAGGGCTACGACGCGCTGGGCTGCGCCAGACCCCACGCATGCAGCCTAGCACCAGACCCAGAACTTGACGCAGCCGTGGCGCAGGCTGAGTCCTCGTGGGCGCAAGATATGGTTACCAACGAGCCAGCGCCAGCAGATGAAGCTGAAACAGGCGAATTCGCAATCGAAGCCGAAGCCGAAGCCGAAGTCGCAATCGAAACCGAAACCCAGATCGACCAGATCGACAACGCCACAGGCTGCGACGAACGCCTGGCTGGCACTGATGCACCAGCAACTGAAATCAATGCGACACAGGGCCAGCCCTTGCCAGCCGCAGCGCCAGCCGAACAGCCCATTACGAAGACCATCCGCACCCGCGAACACAGCAAGCAGGCAACCATCATCGGCATGCTCCAGCGCGCCGAGGGTGCCACCATCGCACAGATTTGCGAGGCAACTGGCTGGCAAGCCCACACCGTGCGCGGCACCTTTGCCGGAGCCTTCAAAAAGAAACTGGGCATGACCATCACATCTGACAAGGCCCAAGGCGGGACTCGAACCTACCGCGCAGCAGCCTAAAAATAGATTCAGAAAGAAGGCAAATCAGCTTGGCTTCTCAAGCAAACAGCGTCTTCATAGAGGTGTCGCGATTGACAACCAACCTAAAGGAAAACGCCATGACAACGCAAACAGAACTTGCCAGAAGCCTCGCCAAGAACCTCAAGCAACAAACAAAAAAAGTGGTTTTTGCACAATGGCAACAAACCTGCTTGGGGCGCATCCAGAACGCGCAGATTGCTGAGCAACGCAAATCCTGGATGATTTACGACATCGTGCGCGCCAAGTACGACGAGTCAATCGCCAACCAAGTGGCCTGATGTATTTTGAGCCCACACCAAGCGTGTGGGCCCACCGAAATGATTCAAAAAAAGATGCGAATCAACTTGGCTTCTCAAGCAAACAGCGCGTTCATAGAGGTGTCGCGATTGACGACAACATTTAAAAGGAAAACGCAATGAACACCATGACCCTGACCATCGAGCGCACACCGCGCACCCTTCTGCTCGACGGAAACACCCTGCAAGTTGAAGAATTGAGTATCACCCTGCCCTTTGCCCGCAAGCCCTGCGACCTGAGCGAACTCGGCGGCGGCAAACCTGAAAAAGTGTTGGTCATGAACACCCGGGAGATGAGCACCACAGAATTTGACGAGTTTTCCTCCCACCTGCTGCGCTCACGCCCCTGGCTCAGCGGCAAGGGTGGCTCCAACGCCATGGGCAACTTCTGCGTCGAGGTATGCGCCCCTGGACGCCCTTACCTCTACATCAACCCAGAAGGCGGCGACTACGCCCGCTACGTTGCACGCCTGGGTTAAAAAGATTGAAAAGAGGCCAAGATCAACTTGGCTTCTCCATCAAACAGCGCGTTACTAGAGGCATCAGAACAAACCAAACGGACGAAAACATGAACAGCACCAAAAACCTCGCAAGTACCGTCACAGACACCAATGGCCGCTCACTTGGGGTGATGAACACGCAAGTCGCGTTTCTCAACAACCAACCCTACCAGATCACTCACGAAGGCCAAATTTTCTACGCTACCGGCAAGACTGGCGAACACATCGCCAGCAAGCGCCCGACCCTGGAAGCAGCCACAGACCAAGATGCGCGTTTATGGATCACGCTGGACGGATTGCAAATCTGGGAAGACTAAAGGAAATTTCAAAAGACAAGCCAATAAAGCTTGGCTTTGTTGCTTGGCAGCGCGTTACTAGAGGCATCGCAACAAACCAAACGGAAAAATTGAAATGGCCAACGCAGCACAAACTCTCACCACCCAAAACGAATCCTGGGGCTTTTGGGGCACCATGGGTGAGCATGCCCCGTCAGCCTGGCCCCTCGCATCCAGAGCGATTGCAGGCGCCACAGGGTGCGAACCTGAACAAGTCAGAGCCTTCCTGGACAGCCGCCACGGACGCCACTTTGCAGACGCAGTCCAGGATGGACTTTTTGTGGGTGCTAACCTGCACGATGCAATTGACAACGCCACAACCAAATGGATGGGCTGGACGATCGGGCGCATCACATCAAAGGAAACTGGCATCCCCTGCGGCATCCCCTACTTGACCGGGTTTGTGGTTCAAGCCGCCATCGACGACGAGCTTTTTGCCTGACGCAACCGCAGGTTCTCAAAAACCCTGCGCAGCAAAAAGCTCCTCACCAGCGACACGCCGGTGAAGATCAACCCAATCATCAGGTTCTCGCGCAGCGTTGCATGCATGCCAAAGAGCGGGAAAACCACCAACTGGGCGCCCACCGCCACCACGTAGCCAACAACCACGTTGGCAATTGATTCAAGCAAAGACATCCACAGGGATTGCTTCAAGACTGCGTCTCCATAGTTTTCTCGTCAACCGGGCCGGCCAACTCGTTGAAGCTGATGTTATCTACCTCGCGACAGGCAAGTTTTCCGGTCCAATCCTGCCAGCGCCGCACAATCACGTCGACATACTTCGGCTCGAGCTCCATCAGGCGCGCCGTGCGGCCTGACTTTTCTGCGGCGATCAGGGTTGTGCCGGAGCCGCCAAACGGGTCGAGTACCACGTCACCGGGCTTGCTGGAGTTGCGAATCGCGCGCTCAACCAGTTCGACCGGCTTCATGGTCGGATGCAAGTCGTTCTTGTGGGGCTTTTTGATCTGCCACACATCGCTTTGGTCACGGTCGCCACACCAGTGGTGCTTGCCGCCTTCGGACCAGCCGTACAAGATTGGTTCGTACTGGCGCTGGTAGTCCGATCGACCCATGGTGAAGGTGTTCTTAGCCCAGATGATGAAAGTTGACCATTTGCCACCCGCCTCGCGAAACGCTGCCTGCAGCACATCAAGTTCACTGGACGACATCGCCACGTAGACCGCACCTGTGCAGTTGGTCATGATGGGTGTGAGTGCTGCCAGCAGAAAGTCGTAAAACCCGTCGCCCAAGTTGTCGTTGAGGATGGCCCGGTCTTTGCCACGCATCTTGTCCTTGGCGCTGTTGGCGTAGTTGACGTTGTAGGGTGGGTCGGTAAACGTCAGGTCCACCGCTTTGCCTTGCAACAACTGGTCGTAGCATTTTGCATCTGTGGCGTCGCCACACAGCACACGGTGGCCACCGAGCAGCCACACGTCGCCTGGGCGCGAGATTGAAGCCTCTTGTGTCTCGGGTACCTCGTCATCACCCGTTTGGCCCACGTCGCCTTCCTCGCCCTCGAACAGGTCAGCCAGTGCATCGGCATCAAACCCGGTCAACGACAAATCAAAATCGTCATCGCGAAGCGCATCAAGTTCGACTCGCAGCATTGCATCGTCCCAGCCTGCGTTTTCAGCAATACGGTTGTCTGCAATGATCAGGGCTCGGCGCTGGGTCGGTGTCAGGTGGTCAAGCACCACCACCGGCACCATCTCCAGTCCCAGCTTTTGAGCAGCTGACAGTCGACCGTGACCCGCGACGATGATGCCGTCACTGCCAGCCAAGATCGGATTGGTGAAGCCAAATTCCACAATGCTTGCTGCGATCTGAGCAACTTGGCTATCCGAATGGGTTCGTGCGTTTCTGGCGTAAGGCAAGAGCCTGCCTGTAGGCCATTGCTCGATCTTTGAGGACATCCAGCGCTCAGACATGATGCAGTCCTTCGCCGTAAATGGTTTTTCCAGCGCAGAGGCTGGCTGTGAGCAGCCGAGGTGTCACCCCAGGATGACCAACTGCCAGGTGGGCCCATCGACCAAACTCATGGATGATTTGCACGCAGGGCAGCTTGAGTTGCTGAGCAGTCTGACAAACGACCAAGGGTGAAACGCCAGGCGCGATCACATCGGCGGCACGGCCCAACACATGGTGGCTGTTGGGACTGCCGCGTACGGCGCTGTTGAGTGCCACTGAGCGATAGCCAGAAGTAATCACCATTGGGCGTGCCAGCTTGACGCGCAGGGGCTCAAGTACCAACTGACACAGCTGACGCAGGTTCTCGATAACCTCTGCTGTGGGTTCGTTGGCAATGCCACGACGCGCCGCAGTTTCTGAAACCAGAAACTCGCTTAGTTCAAAGTGTTTGGACAATTGCATGATCTTTTTTTAGACGATGGGAAGCGACAACCTCGAAGGGTTCGCCAGTGGAGGCCAGAGTGACGGGCACACTGGGAAAGTTTTGCTGCCAGCGTTTGACAGCCACATCCACGTACTGCGGCGCGATCTCCACCAGCCGGCACTGGCGACCACTGCGCTGCGCGGCCAACATCGTCGTGCCGCTACCGCAAAAGGGCTCAAACACAATGTCGCCAGCGTCCGAATAGGCTTCCAGAACGAACTGGGGCAGTGCCACCGGGAACACGGCCGGGTGATCGATGTCCTGACCAATCTTTCCCTTGTGGCGCATGATGCGAATGACTGAGTCAGCCACCTTGGTGTCTTGCGTCAGCGTACCTACGTGATTCCATGAAGTCTTGCTGCCATCTTTGTTGCGCATGCCCCCGGCGCTGGTGCCGTCACCGCGCAGGTGGGTATCGCGCCCAGCGTAGATGCATGGCACGTTTTTGTTGGGCCTGCGTACCTCGGAGTCCTTGCGATTGAAGTGAAACACGAACTCAAACGCTGGCGCGAATCGGCCACTCCAGTCACCTGGGAGGCCCGGTCCCTGGTCCCAAACGTACCAGCCAAAACGCCGCCAACCCTGCTGGCGCATCCATGACAGCCAGCCATCCCAGTACGGCATGACTTCCTGCTCGCGGTGGATCAGCCCCAGGTTGACCAGCACTTGACCGGTGGATGCCATGGGCAGGTTCGCAAAGACCGAACGCATCAGCGCGTCCCAATCTACGATGGTGTCGGTGTAGTCGCGCTGGGTACCGTAGGGCGGCGAGGTGAAACACAGCGCAGCTTTTTCAGATTGCATCAGGGCGGCGATCACTGCCGGGTCACCGGCATCACCACAGATCAGACGGTGCGCACCGAGCAGCCAGATGTCCCCAGTTCGGGATACCGGGTTGACCGGCGCATCAGGAACTTCGTCCCCTAAGTCTGGGGCATCGTCGGATTCGTCATCGCCTGCCGGGTCGTCGCCGGTCTCGCCGTCAATGTGTTCGGCCATCATGGCTTCGATCTCGGCATCCTCAAAACCAGTGAGCGCAAGGTCATAACCGGACTCACACAGCTCAGTGAGTTCGAGGGCCAGCATCTCTTCGTCCCACCCGGCGTCGAGTGACAGTCGGTTGTCGGCAATGACGTAAGCGCGCTTTTGAGTTGGCGACAGGTGCCC
>CAZBKX010000699.1:0-2341 GCA_964492535.1 uncultured Rhodoferax sp.
TCTAAAAAGTCATATGCAGACAGGCTATCGAAGTGCTTGTCTGGAAATGGAATAGGTTCCAGAGTTAAGTTGGCAGCCACGATCGCGGCGACACCGGGGGCTGACAAACCCTCGCGAATGTCAATGCCATACAGGGTTTCGCAACCGTAGGGGTTTCTGGGTTTGTTGCCGCAACCCAGGTCCAAGTGAAGACGCGTAGAGATAGTCAATGCCTGTGCCCCACCGTTTTCTCCGCCTTCAACCGGTACACCGTGCCGCAATACGGGCTGCGTGCC
Organism: uncultured Rhodoferax sp.; assembly: GCA_964492535.1. Taxonomy (GTDB): domain Bacteria; phylum Pseudomonadota; class Gammaproteobacteria; order Burkholderiales; family Burkholderiaceae_C; genus Rhodoferax. Next base: position 276 of record CAZBKX010000699.1, read on the forward strand.
GCGCCGGTTTTGGCCACGTCCAGATAAATCTTGGGGTGCGTGTTCCACAGCTTCATGTCGGCCAGCGGGTTGGGGCAGAACACCCCAGCGTGGACGTTGAGGTCTTTGGCGGCCAGTTCAATTGCGGCGTTCCTGATGGTGGGGGACCTTAAACCTGCGTGAGCCGGTGGGCGTATTGGGGATTGCGGCCGCCGACGATGTCGAAGAACGACGGATGGGCATTTCAACCGCATGAGCTTGGTGCCGGGGTGCAGACGGTGCTCCGCGATGGCCTTGGTCAGGGCGTCCACAATGAAGCCGGTGGTGGAGCTTGAATTGGCGGCAAAGGTTCGCATTTCCATCCTGGCATGATAGCTCACGGACAGGCATTTCAACCGCATGAGACCAAGTACCGCCCTTTGGAAGAGCCCTCAACCCACATGGAAACCCTGGCCGCGCCAGCACATGCCGTACCTGGCCGATCCGCAGCCAACATGCGTTGTTCAGTTCACAAGAGGGATTAGCGCTGCGGCGGGTATGACGGGTATGACGGGCGCATGGCTACCCGGCAGCGAATCCGAGTCACCGTATTGCCCGGTCACCAGTTGATGCGCTGATCGACCTCGTCGGGGGCCGCTTGCGCTGCCAGATCCCGGTCCGGCTCGGCCGCAACACCCTCACCGACATGCGCATCGCAGTCATCCCACAACGGGGGCCCGCGCGCCGGGCGTATGTGTGGTGGCTCCGAGTCGACACCAATGCGATCCAGAATCCGATTGATCTGCGTGCCCTCGCTAATGCACGCGATCAGGCGCATCTGATCACCGCACTTCAGGCACGGCGGCGGGAACACTTCGTAGATTCTGGCGATCAACACCGCCCACAGGTAGTGCGCCGGTGCGTACGCGACGGTGGCACCAGGGCGGCAATGCAATCGATCAGCTCAAGCGGTGTAAGGAGCAGTTCGTCGACTGCGGGGGTCAGAGCAGCTGGGACACCAGCTTGAAATCGGCGTCCTCAGAAAACGGTTTGACCTTGAACCCCAAGCCCTTCATGAGCTTGAGCATGGTGGGGTTGTTGGCCAGTACCAGGCCTTCAATCTCGGTCAGGCCTTTTTCACGCGCGAACTCCATGATCGACAACATCAAGCGCGAGCCCAGACCCCGGCCCTTGAAGTCATCCGCCACCACCAGCGAGAACTCGCAGCTGGCCCGATCCGGGTTGGTGATGTAGCGTGATACGCCCACCACCCGGGCAGTCTCTGTCGTTTGCCCGTCTGCGCCCACACCACGCTCCCGGTGCACGGCCACCAGCGCCATCTCCCGGTCGTAGTCAATCAAGGTGAAGCGCGAGAGCATGTTGGCGGGCAGCTCCTGCATGCTTGACACAAAGCGAAAGTAACGACTCTCGGGCGAAAGCTGGCGCACAAAGGACTGCAGCATGTTGGCGTCGTCCGGGTGAATGGGGCGCACGGTGTACTCGCCCCCGCCTTGCAGCGGCCACACCTGCTCGTGCTGAGAGGGATAGGGCAATATCGCCAGGTGGTTGTAGTGGCGCGCGGATGGGGGCGCGTTGTCAATCACGATGCGGGCATCCACCGCCACGGCGCCAAACTCGTCCACGATGACCGGGTTGATGTCCATCTCCCGCAACTGCGGCAGTTCGCACACCATCTCCGAGACGCGCAGCAGCACCTGCTCCACCGCGTCCATCTTCACCGCCGCAGCGCCGCGCCAGTCGCCCAGGGTCTCGGCCACGCGGGCGCGCTCAATCAGGGAGCGGGCCAAAAACTGGTTCAAAGGCGGCAACTCCATGGCACGGTCGTTCAGCAGCTCGATCATGGTGCCACCGGCACCAAACGCAATCACCGGGCCAAACGGGTCGTCCGTGACCAGGCCAATGTAGATCTCCCGGCCGCGCTTCTTGAGGGCCATGTTCTGGATGGTCACGCCGTTGATGCGGGCCTGCGGCTGCAGCCGGCTCACGGCTTGCATCATCTCCAGGTAGGCATCGCGCACGCCCACGGCCCCGTGAATATTGAGCGCCACGCCCTGCACATCCGACTTGTGGCTGATGTCGGGCGAGTC
>CAZBKX010000700.1:0-2139 GCA_964492535.1 uncultured Rhodoferax sp.
CCGGAGCAATATAAGCATGGCCAGGGAGAATTCGCCCACCACTTACCGCCTCTTGGACGGTAATTTGGCAAAGGCTGTTTAGTCGAGCAGCGAAGCTGGTCGTGAAACCAGCGGGCATGTGCTGGGTGATCACAATGCCCGGCGAATCTGCGGGTAAGCGCGTCAGAATTTCTTTGATTGCTTCAGTGCCACCCGTCGACGCGCCTATACAAATCAACTTTTCAGTAGATAACCTTCCAACCCCAGCATAGATATTCAGGGCAGGGATGACTGCTCCCGCTATTTTTTCGATTTGCTTCTGATGCGTTGACGCCCGCTTAATGACGACAGCCGCGGCGATTCGAACCTTTTCCACGATTTGAACGGACAAGTCAGACAATCCGTTCGCCACGCCGAGCCGAGGCTTTGCAACAAAGTCAACAGCACCCAGTTCAAGAGCCCTGATGGTGACATCTGCACCGCGCTCCGTCAATGTTGAGATCATGACAACAGGCATTGGTCGCAAACGCATCAAACGCCCCAGGAACTCGATACCATCCATGCGAGGCATCTCTATATCCAAGGTAATCACATCAGGATTAAGCTCTCGAATCATCTCGCGCGCAATCAAGGGATCGTTAGCAGATCCAACGCACTCCATGTCTGCCTGCCTGTTGATAATTTCGGCCAATATGCTGCGCACCAATGCGGAATCGTCCACCACAAGTACACGAATTCGTTTCAATGTCAGGCCCTCAAAACAAATCTACCGAGCCGCCAGCCGTAACCTTGGCCACAGACACAGCATTTCCCTTTCTCTCCTCAACAGCCAAAGTCTCAGGGTGAGAATGTGCCAGCCTTTTAACCAGCGCTTTGCCAGTCGTAGGAAAGAAGCAGACCTTACGCGGATGGATATCGAGGACATCTTGGGAGACCACTGGAATTCGCTCAGCAGCCAAGTAATCCAGCACAAACTTTGTATTGCGCTCGCCTACGTTCATTGTCGTAAATCCAGCCATAACCTGAGCACCTCCAAATACCTTCGCTTGCATTGACTCCCTCCGAGCTCCCTTCTTCAACATCTCATTGATGAGTAACTCCATGGCATAGGATCCGTACCGGCCAAATCCATCAGCACTGTCACCGTCAGGGAGCATAAAATGATTCATTCCACCAGCACGGGCTTTGCCGTCCCAGATGCAGGCAGAGATACATGACCCCAATACAGTCATGATGATTAACTCCTCGCTGGACACAAAGTACTCACCCGGCAAAACCTTCACAGCGTCATATTGAAAATGAAAATCATTATAAAAAAAAGACGCTTCCCCGGGGTTACGCGGTTGGGCTTTTAAGAATTCGACACGCGAGGCTCTTCCTCCAACGATCGCTCTTGCGTTAGCAGCTCCTGCACCTGTTAAGTGGGCCGCAGAAACGGTGGACCCGACTAAGGACGAGTTCATAAGCGCCTCTGAATTGGAATGAGACTTGTCATGGTGGTCGCGAGTTGAGGCCCCAACCTAAATCCGTTCATAAACAGTTTTGCCTTTTAGAACAAACAAATCTCGTGACTCGCTAAAGTTTTCCGCATGACCCACAAATAGCAGGCCTCCCGGGATCATCACACGATGAATTTGCTCCAAGACCTTACGCTGCGTGGGAGAATCAAAATAGATCATGACATTACGACAAAATACCACATTAAATGGATCGCGAAAGGGCCAATCATCGCGAATAAGGTTCACGCTTAAAAATTGAATTGCGTTTTGCAATTCCGATTTCACTCTAACCATACCTTCATTTAATCCCTTTCCACGCAAGAAGAAGCGTTGCACGCGTGCCTCACTAATGCCTTTAAGGCCATCAATCTTGTAAATCCCGCGCTCTGCCAGCGCCAAAACCTTTGAGTCGATATCACTAGCAACCAAATTAAATTTGCCGCTCGGGTTGAGCGACTCCATAGCAGTCATCGCAATTGAATACGGTTCTTCTCCAGTCGAGGCGGCACTGCACCATATGCGCCAATTCGAATTCGAGGGCTTGGACTTCAAATGAGAGGCCAGAATCTCAAAGTGATGCTGCTCGCGAAAAAAAGAGGTCAGGTTTGTTGTCAATGCATTGACGAGCTCTTGCCACTCAGGGCCGTCATGCAAGTCCAAA
>CAZBKX010000701.1:0-2318 GCA_964492535.1 uncultured Rhodoferax sp.
CGCGGCGCATCGCCCGTGGAATACAGCAGCACGCAGGCTGAAGCTGCCGCCCCGCGCCCTACCCGCCCGCGCAACTGGTGCAACTGGCTCAAACCAAAGCGCTCGGCGTGCTCAATGACCATCAGCGAGGCATTGGGCACATCCACCCCCACCTCAATGACTGTAGTGCTGACCAGCACGCCCATGGCGCCGCTGGTGAACAGGGCCATCACGGCCTTTTTTTCTGCCACCGGCATGCGCGAATGCAGCAAACCCACCATCAGCGGCGAACCGTCCGGCCCGGCAATGCCTTGCAATGCCTCGCTCAACTGCGCGTGGGTTTCGGTGGCGTTGGTCAGGTCCAGCGCCTCACTTTCCTCAATCAACGGACACACCCAGTAAATTTGCCGCCCCTCGCGCAACTGCGCGCGAATGCGCTCGATCACCTCGTCACGCCGGGCGTCGTTCACCACTTTGGTGATGATGGGCGTGCGCCCGGGCGGCAACTCGTCGATGGTGGACACATCCAGGTCGGCGTAATAACTCATGGCCAGGGTGCGGGGAATCGGGGTGGCCGTCATCATCAGCAAATGCGGCTCCAGCACTGGCGGTGACGCCTCAGGGATTGCCACACTGTGATCGCCTTGATGCTCGTTAGGCTCAAGGTCCGAGGGTGTAGCTTCTTCGCCCGCTATTTGCATCATTGGCGGGGTCAGCTTGCTGCGCAGGGCCAGGCGCTGGGCCACGCCAAAGCGGTGCTGCTCGTCGATGATGGCCAGCGCCAACTGATGAAACACCACCTTGTCCTGAATAAGGGCGTGGGTACCCACCACCAGCCCCGCTTCGCCACTGGCGATCAGCGCCAGCATCTCGCGGCGCTCCTTGGTTTTTTGGCTCCCGGTGAGCCCCGCGGTTTTGATGCCCAGCGGCTCCAGCCAGCTCACCAGTTTGGCAAAGTGCTGGGTCGCCAAGATCTCGGTGGGGGCCATCAGGGCGCACTGCCAACCCGCATCGATACAAATGGCTGCGGCCAGCGCTGCCACCACGGTTTTGCCCGAGCCCACATCGCCCTGCAGCAGACGGTGCATGGGCACATTGCGGGCGAGGTCGTGGGCAATTTCCTCGCTCACCCGCCGCTGGGCCGCCGTGAGGGCAAAGGGCAATGCGGCCAGCAGCAGTTCATGCAGAGGCAGGGTGGCAAGCGGGTGCGATGGAGGTTGCGGCACTGATGGGGATGGCGACTGCACGGTGACTGGGCACAGGGCGACATCCGGGCGGCGCGCAGACAGCACTGGCGCCCGCAGGCGCTCTCGCTCACGCTTGGCCTGCAGCTGCGACAGTTGTTGCGCCAGCAGCTCCTCGGCCTTAAGCCGCTGCCAGGCCGGATGGCTGTGATCCTCCAGCGTCGCCAACGACACATCGGGCGTCGGATGATGCAAAAATGAGAGTGCCTTAGGCATGCTCCACGCCGGCTGGAGGCCAATTTGTCTTAAAAACTGCTCTGGAATGGTGTTGCTCAGCCCCGCACGGGCCAACCCCCCATCCACAGCCCGGCGCAAGTAAGCCTGCGGCAAACCCGCCACGCTGGGGTACACGGGAGTCAGTGCGACCGCCAGGTCACCGCCCGCAGGCTTGAACACCGGGTGCATCATGGTCTTGCCCATGAAGCCACCCCGGACCTCGCCGCGCACCCGCACCCGGTTGCCCACCGCCAACGCCTTGTGGTGCGACGGGTAAAACGTGAAAAAGCGCAACAAACAGGTGTCAGAGCCATCGTCCAGCGTGACCAGCAGCTGGCGGTGACCGGTGATCTTCACCTCCTGGTGCGTGACCACGCCCTCCACCTGCGCGACCTCGCCCTCGCGCACCTCACTGAGTTTGACGATGCGCGTTTCGTCCTCGTAGCGCAGCGGCAAGTGCAGCGCCAGATCAATCGGACGCACCAGGCCGAGCTTGCGCAGCGCTTTTTGGGGCGCGCTCAGGGGTTTGGGTTTGTTGACAGGGGACGGCGTGGCATTCATGGCGTGATTGTGGCGCAGCGGTGGTGCTGCAAAGGAGCGCACGGCAGGAGAAGCGTTTGTTTGATAATTGCCCAATGCATCCGCTACTCGCCTCCCAGTTACCCGGCATTACTGCCTTGTGTGAGAGGTATGGCGTGGCGCATCTGGAGTTATTCGGCTCGGCCACGAGCACCGAATTCAACCCCGAGACCAGTGACTTCGATTTTTTAGTGGAGCTAGACGCCACATCGCCCGGATCGCGTGCCAGACGCTGGACCGAGTTGGCCGATGAACTGGAACACTTGCTGGGCCGCCCAGTCGACCTGGTGAACCCGCGTT
>CAZBKX010000702.1:0-2294 GCA_964492535.1 uncultured Rhodoferax sp.
GCATGCCCACCCGGCTGGCTGCCCCTTCGCGCCCCAACTGCGAGGCAGGTTCTCCCAGCACGGTCACCCGGCCGCGCGCGGGGGTCTCAAGCCCCAATATCTGGCGCAGCAGCACGGTTTTGCCGCTGCCTGAGCCGCCCACAATCGACATCAGCTCGCCCTGGCCAATGGTGAGGTCGAGGTTTTGGTGGATCACGGCCTCGCGCCCTGTGCTGCGAAAGATCGACCAGAGCTTCTCAATTTGAACCACGGGGGCTGCCGCCTGGGCGGTGGCGGTGGCGGTAGTGGGCGTCATATGCCGATGTCCTTGAACACCACCGCGAACAGGGCGTCCACCAGAATGACCATGGTGATGGAGGTTACGACCGAAGCCGTGGTGCCTTGACCCAAGCTCTCGGTGTTGGGTTTGACGCGCAGTCCGTAGTGGCAGCCAATGAGTGCAATCAGCAGCCCGAAGACCACAGACTTTGCCAGGGCGAGGTAGAGGTTCGAGACTTGCACCACCCGGGGCAAAGCCTCAAAGAAGTAAGCCGGGGTGACCCCCATGGTCAGATCGGCCGCCAGCATGCCGCCCAGCAGCGCGGCCAGCGTGGTCCAGACCGTGAGCAAGGGCATGGCCAGGGACATCGCCATGGCGCGGGGCAGCACCAGCCGGTAGCCCCGGGGAATGCCCAGCACGCGCATGGCGTCGAGTTCTTCAGTGACCCGCATCACCCCGATTTGCGCGGTAATGGCCGAGCCCGAGCGCCCGGCAATCAAAATGGCGGCCAGCACCGGCCCGAGTTCGCGGATGAGCGAGAGGCCCAGAATATTGACGATGAAGGCATCCGCACCAAACTGGCGCAACTGCTGTGACATCAGGTAGGCGAGCACCACGCCAATCAAAAAACCCAGCAGCGCGGTAATGGGCAACGCCGTGGCGCCAATCTGGTACAGGTGGCCCGACACATCGCGCCACGGGCCCTTGTGGGGGGCGCGCGCCAGTTTGATGGCGTCCAGCAGCAGTTGGCCCACCAGGCGCATCAGGTCGCGGGCGTGGTCGATGACCAGCCAGACCAGCGCGCCGAGCTTCAGAAACAGCTGCCACAGCGACACCGCAGTGGCTTTGGGCGGCACCACCGAGTAGTGCGCTACCCGCTCCAGCATGCTGCGCTGCCCGTCGCTCAAATTCAACTGCTTGGGCCATTGGTGACCCCAAGCGTTCCAGAGTACTTGGGCGCCGGTGTGGTCCAGCCGCTCCAGCGGGCGCAAATCCCATTCACCACTGTTGCTGTCGTTCACCCGGGGTTGGGTGCAAGCGCCCAGATCGGCCTGGATGCGGGGCCACACGGTGGGTTCGCCCAGCCGTGCTGCCGTCCAACAACCTGACAGCACCACGCCGGGCGCGGCGGGTGCGACCGTGTGCGTGAGGCGGGGGGCGGTGTCCGGCATGGCGTGGATCAGCGTGATCAGGGGGTAACAGGTGGTGGGCAGTGGAGCGAAGTGTCGCCTTCCATCGTAACGCCAAAGGCGTGCCGCCTGGTTGACTCCACCTGTGCTGTCCTTGGGGCAAAATTAACAGACCTACAGGAGACGCCGTGAATAACCCCATTTTTTCATCCACCCCCGAGCTGAGCGTCGAGCAGCGCGGCCCCGCGTTGTGGCTGACCATCACCCGCGAAGAGCGGCGCAATGCCATGAGTCACGGCGTGCTGGCCGGCATGACGCACGCCATCACGGCAGCGCAGGGGCAGCGTGACATTCGGGCCATTGTGATCACCGGCGCAGGAGCGAAGGCGTTTTGCGCCGGAGCTGACCTGCAGTCGGCCAATGCCTTTACCACCGATTATTCCGAGCCGCACGGCCACCTGGCACAGCTGTTGCGCGCGGCGCGGGCCAGTTATGTGCCGCTGATTGCCCGGGTGAATGGTGCCTGCATGGCCGGTGGCATGGGCCTGATGTCGATGTGCGACATGGCTGTGGCGGCCCGCCACGCGGTGTTTGGCTTGCCCGAGGTGAAGGTGGGCGTGTTTCCGGCGCAGGTGCTCTCGGTCTTGCAGCATTTGATTCCCCGGCGCACCCTGAACGAGATGTGCCTGACCGGTGAGCCCATCACCTCGGCGCAGGCACTCGATGCGGGCCTGGTCAACTACGTGGACGACGACCTGGATGCCAAGCTGCAGTGGTTGCTGGAGCGCCTGCTGGACAAGTCCCCCGCCGCCATCCGCCGTGGCTTGTACACGCTCAAAAAGGTGGAAGCCATGGCGTTTGAAGAATCCATGTCGTTCACTGAGAGTCAGATTGCCCTTTTTACC
>CAZBKX010000703.1:0-1957 GCA_964492535.1 uncultured Rhodoferax sp.
TCCTTCGCCACCTTCAGGGTCGGCTCCATGTAACCAAAACTGGGCGTAAAAATGAGCTTATGACCGGTCGCGACCAAATCTCGAATGACGCGTTCTGCGTCCGGTCCTTCGGACACGTTTTCGACGTAAGTGGCCTTGACCCGGGCCCCCAAGGTCGCTTCAACTGCACGGCGCCCTTCGTCATGCTGGCGAACCCAACCAACATCATTGAGCGGCGCCACATAAAGAAAACCGGCCTTGAGCGGGGTTCCACCAGACGGTACTGGATCGATTTGTGAAAAAACGGGCGAAATAAAACAAGCGGCCGCGAGCGCGACGGCGAGGTTTTTGTACATGGTAGTCCTCTACATGGCTCCGAAACATAAAAGCAAGGCCCGCCAGAGCAACGGTCCTTGGGGTGGATTTTAACGGGTCATTTGGCGCTGCACTTTGCGCGGGGTGCCTATTGAAACGTCTCAAAAGTGGACGCAAGGCGATCCTGGAAGGCCCGCTTCTGCGCTTCGTCAATGAAGCTCGCCTCGAAACTATTGTGTGCCAACTGGTAGGCGTCCTGGGCTGTGAGTGCCAGGGCGGCGAACGTCTCGGTGAAGTTTTGGTTGATATAGCCACCAAAGTAAGAGGGATCATCGGAGTTGACGGTCGCCACGATACCCGCCTGCAACAACTGCCCCAGATTGTGTTGTGCCAGATTGGAGACTACACGCAGCTTCAAATTGGACAGCGGACACACCGTGAGCGGTATGCGGCCTTTCACTAGGCGCGCCATCAACGCCGGGTCCTTCATCGCCTGGACACCGTGGTCAATGCGTTCGACCTTAAGTAAATCCAGCGCGCTCCAGATATAGGCAGGCGGCCCCTCTTCCCCTGCGTGCGCCACTAGACGCAGGCCCAACGCGCGACAGCGGGCGAAAACTCGGGCAAATTTTTCGGGTGGATGCCCCATTTCACTCGACGCCAGCCCCACTCCAACCAACTTGTCGCGCAGCGGCGTGACCTGCTCCAGGCATTCAAACGCGGCCTCTTCACTCAGGTGGCGCAAAAAGCACAGGATAAGAGAAGCACTCATGCCAAATTCAGCTTGGGCATCCACGCAAGCCCGATACAACCCATTGATAACCACATCGACGCTCACGCCATGGCCAGTGTGTGTCTGGGTATCGAAGAACAACTCCGCGTGCACGACGTGGTCCGCGGCTGCGCGCACCAGATAGGCGTGCGCCATGTCATAGAAGTCCTGCTCAGTGCGCAGTACTAAAGTGCCAGCGTGGTAAACATCAAGAAAACTCTGGAGATCATCGAACACATACGCCCGGCGCAGTGCTTCAACATTCGGGTAAGCCATGGCTACGCCGTTGCGCTGTGCCAGCGCAAACATCAACTCAGGCTCCAGCGAGCCCTCGACATGCATATGCAACTCTGCCTTGGGCATCAATTGCAGCAGCGCTGGCAGGCGATCAACCGCAACAGGTTTGACTTTCAACACAATGACTCACTCCCTGTAAAAACAAACATGAAAAATAGTGACAGGTTCATCTTGCTTGGCGGGCCGGGGTGACAGGCACAACCGTGTCATCTGAACAGACGCACAGTACCTCAAACGGCAGCTTGGCGTCCAGCGTCCATTCATGCAGCGTCTGAGAAAGCAGCCCAAGCGAAGAGACCAGGATCAGCGTTGGCGTTGCCTCAAGCTTTTCCTTTATCCAGAGCGCGGTAAATATCTTGCCTGTACCGCAAACCATGATGAGTTGACCACGATCCATGCTGTGGAAGCTGCTTATGACACCATCAATCGCCTCCAACTGCTACTCTTCAAGGCACCTGCCCCACTTGGGGAGCATTGTTAATGGGGTAACAGCACGGGGTAAAAAGTCAGAAAGTCACAAACAAAAAACCCTTGCAAATCAAAGACTTACAAGGGCTTATGTACTTGGCGGAAACGGAGAGATTCGAACTCTCG
>CAZBKX010000704.1:0-4351 GCA_964492535.1 uncultured Rhodoferax sp.
CACGCCCGCCTCGAGCAGCGTCTCAATGTGCCGCTGGTTTGTTCCACGGCCTCCGGGCGCATCCGCCAACAACTCGTTCAAGGTGAAAGCATGATCAAGGTGGGAGTAGGCTTGGCCAAGCACTTTTTGGATGCCCGGCAAGAACAGAAAATCAACGGCGCTCACATAAATCCTTTGAATAGGTACAAATGTACTCATTTTAAGGATTAGCTTGAAAATATCACTATAAAGCGGCCTGCTTTCGGGTGACGCCTGTGGCTAACCCGACCTACGGGGAAGGATCATCAACGCAATTTAGTAGCAACTAACCAAATAGATATGCCGGCTAGAGCCCTAAAAGCCTTGTAACAGGCACCGCCAGGGCCAAATCCTTCGCCAACCCCCGAATAGCGGCCTCATCCAGGGTTTCCTGGGCCAGCAAAGCGCGGGCGCCGCGCTCCAGCACCGCGCGGTTGGTCGCCAAAATGGCCGTCGCCCGCTCAAAGCCCCCCATCACAATGCCCCGAATAGCGTCGTCAATGCGCTGCAAGGTAGCTTGCGCGGCCTGGCTTTGGTGCGGCAACAGGCCTGCGGGCAGGTCCAGCATCTGCTGGCGCTGCGGCTCAAAGGCCACGTAGCCCAGCGCCTCGTCCATGCCGTAGCGGGTGACCATGTCGCGGGCGATGTCGGTGGCTTTGGCGAGGTCATCTGCTGCGCCGGTGGAGAGCACCTCAAACACCAGCTTTTCAGCCGCGCGCCCACCCAGCAGCACAGCTATTTTTTGTTCCAGTTCGGGGCGGGTCATCAGGTAGCGGTCTTCGGTGGGGCGCTGGATGGTGTAGCCCAGCGCGCCAATGCCGCGCGGGATGATGGACACCTTGTGCACCGGGTCGGTGCCCGGCTGGGCCAGCGCCACCAGGGCGTGGCCCATTTCATGAAAGGCCACGGCCTCGCGCTCCTTGGGGTTGAGCACGCGGTTTCGGCGCTCCAGCCCGGCCACAATGCGCTCCACTGCGGCGGTGAAATCAGGCAGCGTCACCTCATTGGCTTTGCGCCGGGTGGCCACCAGTGTGGCCTCATTCACCAGATTGGCCAGGTCGGCACCGCTGAAGCCGGGGGTGAGCGCGGCCACGTCTTCCAGATTCAGCGAGGTATCCAGCGTGACCTTGCGGGCGTGCACCTTCAGGATGTCGGTGCGGCCCTTGCGGTCCGGGCGGTCCACCAGCACCTGGCGGTCAAAACGGCCGGCGCGCAACAGCGCAGGGTCCAGAATCTCGGGCCGGTTGGTGGCGGACAAAATAATCAAGCCCACCGAGGAGTCAAACCCGTCCATCTCGGACAAGAGTTGATTGAGCGTCTGCTCTTTTTCATCGTGCCCGCCCAAACCGGGGAAAGCGCCCCGCGCCCGGCCCAGCGCATCAAGTTCATCTATAAAAATAATCGCAGGAGCTATTCTGCGGGCTTGCTCAAAGAGGTCACGCACCCGGGCCGCGCCCACGCCCACAAACATCTCGACAAACTCGCTGCCCGAGATCGAGAAAAACGGCACACCCGCCTCCCCCGCCACGGCCTTGGCCAGCAGCGTCTTGCCCGTGCCCGGCGGCCCCACCAGCAGCACGCCCTTCGGTATATGCGCACCCAGGCGACCGTACTCCTGCGGGTGCTTCAAGAAGTCCACCACCTCCTCCAGCTCATGGCGGGCCTCGTCCACGCCGGCCACATCCGCAAAGGTGACGCCGGTATGGGTTTGCACGTAAATCTTGGCCCGGCTCTTGCCAATGGAGAGCATGCCGCCCAGGCCCTGCTTGTCTGCAAATCCACGGAACAGGAAGAACCACACGCCAAAGAAGATCAGCGCCGGCACCACCCACGACATCAAGTCGCGCAACAAGGTGCTTTCCACCACCCGGGTGTAGGGCACATCAAACTTCTCCAGCCGCGCGGCCAGGTCGGGCTCCACGCGCACCGCCACCAAAGAGGTCTTGGTGCCGTCCGGTACCTTGAGGCGCCCGATCACCGAGCGCTCCGACACCGTCACGTCCACAATGCGGCCTTCGCTCAGGGCCTTTTCAAACTCGCTGTAGGGCACGGTCTGCACCCGGTTGGTGTTTTGCCACACGTCTTGCAACAAGAACAAGAGCAGCAAGGCCAGGAGCCAGTAGCCGATGTTCCAAGTGTGCTTTTGCTCCATGGCGTGGCGCGCGGGATCAGCTTGAGCCGATCTCAAGGCGGTCGCGCCCACTGGCTTTGGCGCGGTACAGGGCCGCATCAGCTTGCGCCAGCAAGGCAGCAAAGTTCGATTCGCCTGCCAGACAACCCGCCCCCACGCTCACGGTGTAGGGGATGCGCTGGCCGCTCACCTCTACCGTGCTGTCGCGCGCACTGTCGATGATGCGCTGGGCCAGTGCGCGCCCGCCCTCCACGGTGGTGCTGGGTAGCAAAACAGCAAATTCCTCGCCGCCCAGGCGGCCAATCAGGTCCGACTCGCGCAGCACATCGGTCACGGTTTTGACAAATCCCTGCAAAACCACATCGCCCGCAGCGTGTCCAAAACGGTCGTTGATTCCCTTGAAGTGGTCCAGATCAAGCATCAGCACCATCAGGGGCAGACCGTAACGATTGGAGCGCGCCAGCTCCTGCTCGGCCAAATTGAGAAAGTTGCGCCGGCTTAAAGCGCCCGTCAGGGTGTCCACATTGGCCAGGGTCAGGCTGGCCAGCTCAGCGGCCTTGAGGCTGGTGACATCTTCGTGGCTGACCACTATGCGCTGGGCGGCGTCATGCACGGAGGTGACCTTCATGCTGAACCAGCGCCCATCGAAGGGTGTAAAAAAGGGTTGCTCAAGTTGAAACTGCGCCGCATCGCCGGCCAATACCGAGGCCAGACCGGCCGATGCAGCCGCCACCGTCTGGGCGTTTTCCTGCGTGATGCAGGCCAGCAAATCAAGGTAGCGCTCGCCCACCAGTTCACCGGAGTGCCCGTGCTGCTTGCAGTTCTCCAGCGCGTAGTTACGCCAGGCAATATTGGCCTGCAAAATGAGTCCCTCATGGTCCAGCACCACGATGTGCGCCGCCAGCGAATCAAATACCGCCTGCTGAAACCGGTTGGACTCGCGCAAGGCCTCTTCAGTTTGCTTGCGGCTGGTGATGTCGACATGGGTGCCCAGCATGCGCAGGGCGCGGCCTTCGTCAGTGCGGCTGATCACAGCGCCGCGCGACAGCACCCACTTCCAGTTGCCATCCTTGCACTGGCCCCGGTGCTCGTTGGAGTAAATGGGCGTCTTGCCACTCAAGTGCGCCTGAATAGCGGCCAGAACCTCGAGCCGGTCATCCGGGTGGATGCGGGTATTCCAGTCCTCAATACGGTGGCCATACTCCCCTTCCCCGAAGCCAAAAAGCGCTTCAAAGGGGCTTGAGAAAACAACCTCGTTGGTCCGCAGGTTCCAATCCCAGACGCCGTCGCCTGCCGCCTCCAGCGCCAGCTTCCAGCGCTCCTCGCTCACGCGCAAGCTGTCCTCAACCTCACGGCGTCGCGTGATATCCACCAAAATGACCTGCAAGCCCCGGGCTTGGGGCAGCTGGGCCACACGAATCTCCACATGCCGGGCAAGCGAACCCTTGGCCGAGAGTTCCAGCTCACCATCCTGCACATCGCCTGTCGCAACTGTTCGACCCACAACGGCATCAAACACCGGGCGGTCAGCCTCGCACACATACAACTTGAATCGGGTGCCCAGCAACCTGGCGCGCTCTCCGCCCAGCAGTCGGGCCCCTGCCAGGTTGAGTTTCGTGATCACGCCCTCCAAATCCAGCGACAAAATCCCCACCGGGGCAAAGTCATACAACTCGCTGTTCTGGATGAGCGTGGACTCCAGTTGCGCCCGGGTGGCGTTGAGGTGTTCGTTTTGAAGCTCCAGTTCAATCTGGTGGATCTCCAGTTCTTCAAACAGATGCTGCGCGTCCTGCTGGGTCAGGTCGTTGTCGGTATGGCCGGGTCGCCCAAAAAAACGCTTTTGAGCCAGTGCGCGCAACTCCTCCATATCGACCGGGTTTTTACGGTACCCCATTGCCAACTCCCTGGGTTGTGTTGACAGGAGACAGGCGCGCCATCCCGGCTCGCAAATCCACCAGCTCCGCCTCCAGCGCTTTGCTCGTGGTGATGTCTGTAAAGGTGATCACCAGGCCGTCAATGCGGTTTTCCTGGGTGCGGTAGGGCATGATGCGCACCCGAAACCAGCGCTCCCCGCTGGTGCGCACATCGCACTCCCTGAACACCAGCGAGCGCAAGACCTCACGGGCGTCCCGGGCCAGCTCAGGGTACTGCAGCTGGGTCACGATGTCGGTGATGGGGCGACCCATGTCGCCGGGGATCAGG